>JAQBPI010000234.1 GCA_028287605.1 Chloroflexota bacterium | reverse complement strand
TTCGAGGAGCTGGAGGAGGCCGCCGAGGAGAGCGTCGAGAGGCCTGCGCCGGCGGTCCCGGCCCGGGAGGGAGCGGAGTAGGCGGGCCCCCGCGAGCGCTCGCGGGGGCGACCGTCGCCGCCTTTTCGACGGCTCGTCACGACCTCGTTCCGCAAGGGGAGGTTGCTGGGGGGCAGGGCTGGGTATAGTGGTGCTCGCTGAGCCGCCTCGACGGGGGGCTGCCACCGCGGACGACCCCGCGGAGGTCCACCCGCCGGGGCTGCGTCGGCGGAGGAGAACGAGAGCTTGTATCCCTTCGAAAGGTTCACCGAGAGAGCGAAGAAGGTCCTCACCCTGGCTCAGGAGGAGGCGGAGCGCTCTCACCACTCGTACATCGGCACCGAGCACCTGCTGCTCGGGCTGCTGCGCGAGGGTGAGGGGCTGGCGGCCAAGGTGCTCAACAACCTTGGAGTCGAGATCAACAAGGTGCGCAGCACGATCGAGTCGGTCCTCGGCCGGAACGAGCGCATCATCATCCAGCAGATCATCCCCACCTCGCGGGTGAAGAAGGTCATCGAGATCTCCTTCGAGGAAGCGCGTCGCATGGGGAACAACTACGTCGGCACCGAGCACCTGCTGCTCGGCCTGCTCATCGAGGGGGAGGGCATCGCCGCCCACGTCCTCGAGGACCTCGGCGCGACCCTGGAGAAGGTGCGCGGCGAGATCGAGCGGCTGCTCCACGAGTCCGGGCTGGAGGAGGAGTCCAAGGAGGCGCAGAAGAAGCCCTCCAAGACCCCCCTGCTCGACCAGTTCTGCCGCGACCTCACCGAGCTGGCGCAGAAGAACTCTCTCGACCCGGTCATCGGGCGCGAGATGGAGATCGAGCGCGTCATCCAGATCCTCAGCCGGCGGACCAAGAACAACCCCGCGCTGATCGGCGAGCCCGGCGTCGGCAAGACCGCCATCGCCGAGGGCCTGGCCCAGCACATCATCCTGGGAAACATCCCCGAGTCCCTCATGGGCAAGCGGGTGCTCACCCTGGACATGGGCGCTCTGGTCGCCGGCACCAAGTACCGCGGCGAGTTCGAGGAGCGGCTCAAGAAGATCCTCGACGAGATCCGCCAGTCGCGCGAGGTCGTGCTCTTCATCGACGAGCTCCACACCCTGGTGGGTGCCGGCGCCGCCGAGGGCGCGATCGACGCGGCCAACATCCTCAAGCCCGCCCTCGCCCGCGGCGAGATCCAGTGCATCGGCGCGACCACGCTGAACGAGTACCGCAAGTACATCGAGAAGGACGCCGCGCTGGAGCGGCGCTTCCAGCCCGTGTTCGTCGAGCAGCCCAGCCTCACCGAGACCAAGGAGATCCTGACCGGGATCCGCTCCCTCTACGAGAAGCACCACCGGGTCAAGATCACCGACGAGGCGCTGGTCGCCGCCGCCGAGCTCAGCGAGCGCTACGTCAGCGACCGCTCCCTCCCCGACAAGGCGATCGACCTCATAGACGAGGCGAGCGCCCGGGTGCGGATGAAGCTGACCACCACCCCGGACGACCTGCGCGCGATGCAGAAGGAGATCCGGCAGCTCCAGATTCAGAAGGAGGAGTCGATCGCCGGTCAGGACTACGAGACCGCCGCCTCCTTCCGCGACAAGGAGAAGAAGCTCAAGGAGAGGTACGTCTCCGAGGAGATGGCGTGGCGCGATCGCCTGGGGCAGACCGTGCCCGAGGTGACCGAGGAGCACATCGCCGAGATCATCTCGTCGTGGACCGGCGTCCCCGTGTCCCGGCTGGTCGAGGAGGAGACCTCCCGCCTGCTGCGCATGGAGGAGGAGATCCACAAGCGGCTGGTCGGGCAGGACGAGGCGGTCAAGGTCATCTCGCAGGCGGTGCGCCGCGCGCGGGCCGGGCTCAAGGACCACAAGCGTCCCATCGGCTCGTTCATGTTCCTCGGCCCCACCGGCGTGGGCAAGACCGAGCTGGCGCGCTCGCTGGCCGCGTTCCTCTTCGACAACGAGGACGCGATCATCCGGCTCGACATGTCGGAGTTCATGGAGCGGCACAGCACCGCGCGCCTGGTCGGCTCGCCTCCCGGCTACGTCGGCTACGACGAGGGTGGTCAGCTCACCGAGGCGGTGCGGCGCCGTCCCTACAGCGTGGTGCTCTTCGACGAGATCGAGAAGGCGCATCCCGAGGTCTTCAACATCCTGCTGCAGATCCTGGAGGACGGCCGGCTGAGCGACGCCAAGGGCAAGGCGGTCAACTTCGCGAACACCATCGTGATCATGACCAGCAACCTTGGCGTCTCCAACCTGAAGGCCAACCTCTCGATGGGCTTCCAGCCGTCGATCCCCGACGAGCGGAGCAGCTCGGCCGAGCACGGCAAGATGCGCGACACCATCATGGAGGAGCTCAAGCGAGCGTTCCGGCCGGAGTTCCTCAACCGCGTCGACGCGGTGGTGGTGTTCGAGCGTCTCGCGATGCCGCAGATGCGCCAGATCGTCGACCTCATGCTCGCCAAGGTGGCGGTCCACCTGGCGGCGCAGGAGCTCGCGTTCAGCGTCACCGACGAGGCCAAGGACAGGATCGTCAACGAGGGCTTCGACAAGATCTACGGTGCGCGCCCACTGCGGCGCGTGATCCAGCGGGTCATCGAGGATCCCCTCAGCGAGGAGCTTCTCCGCCTGAAGCACGGCTCCGGCGACACCGTTCTCGTCGAGGTGCTCGACGGGGCGGTGAAGATGCGCCTCGTGCCCAAGGGCCCACGCGACAAGGGCAAGCGGGAGGAGAAGGCCGAAGCCGCCGCGGGCGCTGCCCCGGAGTAGTCCCCGACCTTCGAATCCCGACGTGGGGGGCTGGGCGACGCGCCCAGCCCCCCGCTGCGTATCGCCCCGGTTATCCACAGACCATGACCGGGTAGGCTAAGGCGAGCCATGCCGCACGAGTCCATCGTCATCACCGGGGCGAGGGAGCACAACCTCAAGGGCATCGACCTCACGCTGCCGCGGGACCGGCTGATCGTCATCACCGGCCTCAGCGGCAGCGGGAAGTCGAGCCTCGCCTTCGACACCATCTACGCCGAGGGACAGCGCCGCTACGTCGAGTCGCTGAGCGCGTACGCGCGCCAGTTCCTCGGGCAGATGGAGAAGCCCGACGTCGATCACATCGAGGGGCTGAGCCCGGCGATCAGCATCGACCAGAAGGGCACCAGCCGCAACCCGCGCTCGACGGTGGGCACGGTCACCGAGATCTATGACTACCTGCGGCTGCTCTGGGCGCGCATCGGCCATCCCCACTGCCCGAAGTGCGGCCGGGAGATCAGCAAGCAGAGCATCGAGCAGATCGCCGACCAGGTGCTCGCGCTGCCCGCGGGCACGCGGCTGATGATCACCGCGCCGATGGTGCAGGGGCGCAAGGGCGAGCACCGCGAGGTGTTCGAGGAGGCGCGCCGAGGCGGCTACGTGCGCGCCCGGGTCGACGGAGAGCTCCGCGACCTCTCCGAGCCGATCGACCTCGACAGGAAGTACAAGCACGACATCGAGATCGTCGTCGACCGTGTCGTCATCGGTCCCGAGCTGAGCTCGCGGCTCAACGACTCCCTGGAGCAGGCGGCGAAGCTCGCCGACGGGGTGATCCTGATCATCCCCGTGGACGAGTCGTCGGGGCTGAGCCAGATGCTCTTCAGCCAGGAGTACGCGTGCGTCTACGACGGCATCTCCATGGAGGAGCCGGCGCCGCGCAACTTCTCCTTCAACAGCCCGCACGGCGCATGCACGGTGTGCACCGGCCTGGGACTGCGCATGGAGGTGGACGAGGAGGCGGTCGTTCCCGATCCGAGTCTGAGCATCATGGGCGGCGCGCTCGCCGGCTGGACCAAGGGCCCGTCGCAGCGCTGGCTCGCCGAGGTCGTGGACGCGGTGGCGCAGCGCTACAGGATCCCCGTCGACGCCCCCTGGCGCGACCTGACCGATGCGCAGCGCAAGGTGATCCTGCACGGCCTGCCCAAGGACGAGACGGTGCGGATGCGCTACGTCTCCCACTCCGGCAGGGCGCGGCACTTCGAGGCCCACTACGAGGGGGTCATCCCCAACCTCGAGCGCCGCTACCGGGAGACCGACTCGGACTGGGTGAAGCAGGAGATCGAGCGGCTGATGATGCAGCGCCCCTGCCCGGCGTGCGCGGGCCGGCGGCTCAAGCCCGAGTTCCTCGCCGTCACCGTCGACGGCATGAGCATCGCCGACTTCTGCGCGCAGAGCGTGGTGGCGGCGCTGCGCCGGCTCGACGACCTGCACCTCACCGAGCGTGAGGCGCTGATCGCGCGCCAGGTGCTCAAGGAGATCCGCGAGCGGCTCGGCTTCCTCAACGACGTCGGCCTCGACTACCTCACCCTCGACCGCTCGGCGCAGACGCTGAGCGGCGGCGAGGCGCAGCGCATCCGCCTGGCCACCCAGATCGGCAGCAAGCTGATGGGCGTGCTGTACGTCCTCGACGAGCCCAGCATCGGGCTGCACCAGAGTGACAACCGCAAGCTCATCGACACCCTCGTCGCACTGCGCGACATCGGCAACACGCTGATCGTCGTGGAGCACGACGAGGAGACCATCCGCTCCGCCGACTACGTGGTCGACATCGGCCCCGGTGCAGGCGAGCATGGCGGGCACGTGGTGGCGGCGGGCACGCTGGAGGAGGTGCTCGCGACACCGGACAGCGTCACCGCGCAGTTCCTGCGTGGTGACCGCGGAGTTCCCGTCCCGCACCACCGGCGTGCCGGTGGCGGGCAGGCGCTGACGGTGCGCGGCGCGCGCGCGAACAACCTTCGTGACATCGACGTGAGCTTCCCGCTGGGCACCTTCACCTGTGTCACCGGGGTGAGTGGCAGCGGCAAGAGCACGCTGGTCAACGACATCCTCTACCGGAGGCTGGCGCAGCACCTCCACCGCGCGCGCGAGCGTCCCGGACAGCACACGCGCATCGACGGGCTGGACGCGGTCGACAAGGTCATCAACGTCGACCAGTCGCCGATCGGCCGCACCCCGCGCAGCAACCCGGCGACGTATGTGGGGGTGTTCACGTACATCCGTGAGCTCTTCGCCCAGCTGCCCGAGGCGCGGGTGCGCGGCTACAAGCCCGGCCGCTTCTCCTTCAACGTCAGCGGTGGCCGCTGCGAGGCGTGCCAGGGCGACGGCATGATCAAGATCGAGATGCACTTCCTCCCCGACATCTACGTGACCTGCGAGGTGTGCAAGGGGCGCCGCTACAACCGCGAGGCGCTGGAGGTGCGCTTCCGCGGCAAGAGCATCGCCGACGTGCTCGCGATGACCGTCGACGAGGCCGCGGCGCTCTTCGAGAACCAGCCGCGCATCGCCCGCAAGATGCACACCCTGCAGGACGTGGGGCTCGGGTACATCCGGCTCGGCCAGCCCGCCACCCAGCTGAGCGGCGGCGAGGCGCAGCGGGTGAAGCTGAGCACCGAGCTGAGCCGGCGCGACACCGGCCGCACCGTGTACATCCTCGACGAGCCCACCACCGGCCTGCACTTCGCCGACGTCGAGAAGCTGCTCGGCGTGCTCCACCGACTCGTCGACGCCGGCAACACGGTGATCGTCATCGAGCACAACCTCGACGTGATCAAGACCGCCGACCGGGTCATCGACCTCGGGCCGCAGGGTGGCGATCGCGGCGGCGAGGTGGTCGCGACCGGCACCCCCGAGGAGGTGGCGGCATCGCCGCGCAGCGCCACCGGCCGGTACCTGCGGCCGCTGCTCCCGGCCCCGCGCCGCACCGCCACGCCG
>JAQBPI010000213.1 GCA_028287605.1 Chloroflexota bacterium | reverse complement strand
ACGTCGTCGCTCTCGAAGAGCTCGGCGGCATAGGGCCACATCCGGTCGAGCGCGGACTGCATCCGGCGGTGGCTCTCCTCGGTGCCGTCGCCGAGGCGCAGCGTCCACCCCACGGCGTGGTCGCGGTGGTAGGCGACCTCCTTCACCGCCTTCGCGGCCACCGCCGCCAGGGTGGGGTCGGTGGAGCCGAGCAGGCCCTCGAGGAGCCCCAGCTGGTGGGTGGAGTAGAGCAGCTGGCGGGCGATCGTCATCGCGAAGTCGCCGTTCTCCTGCTCCACCAGCAGGCAGTTGACGAACTCGCGCTCGTCGCGGAGGTAGGCGAGGCCGTCCTCGTCGCGGCCGCGGCCCTCGAGCTCGCCGGCGTGGGTCAGCAGCGTCCGCGCCTGGCCGAGCAGGTCGAGCGCGATGTTGGTGAGGGCCACGTCCTCCTCCAGCTCCGGGGCCAGCGACGACCACTCGGCGAGGCGGTGGGAGAGGATCAACCCGTCGTCGCCGAGCCGCAGCGCGCACGCCGCCCGAAGCTGGGCCTCGGTCACAGGTTCCGGACCTCGTCGGGGATGTCGTAGAAGGTCGGGTGGCGGTAGACCTTGTCGGCGGCGGGCGCGAAGAACGGGTCCTTCTCGTCGGGGGACGAGGCGGTGATGGCGCTCGCCCGCACCACCCAGATGCTGCAGCCCTCGTTGCGGCGGGTGTACACGTCGCGCGCGTTGCGCAGCGCCATCTCGGCGTCGGCGGCGTGGAGGCTGCCCGCGTGGTTGTGGGAGAGCCCGCGGCGGCTGCGCACGAACACCTCCCAGAGCGGCCAGCCGCGCTCCGGAGAGCTCATGCGGCGGCCTCGCCGGATGGCCGGCCCCGGCGCTTCTCCGCGTGGGCCAGCGCCGCCTCGCGCACCCACCGTCCCTCCTCGTGGGCGGCGACGCGGTGGGCGATGCGCTGGCGGTTGCAGAGCCCGTCGCCGCGCACCACGGCGCGGAACTCGTCCCAGTCGATGGCGCCGAAGTCGTGGTGGCCGCGCTCGGGGTTCCAGCGCAGCTCGGGATCGGGGAGGGTGAGCCCGAGCACCCCGGCCTGGGGCACGCACATGTCCACGAAGCGCTGTCGCAGCTCGTCGTTGGAGTGGCGCTTGATCCGCCACGCCATCGACTGCACGCCGTGCGCGGAGTCGCCGTCCGGGGGACCGAACATCATCAGCGTGGGCCACCACCAGCGGTTCACCGCGTCCTGGGCCATCGCCCGCTGCGCCGCGGTGCCGTGGGAGAGGGTGTGGAGCAGCTCGAACCCCTGCCGCTGGTGGAACGACTCCTCCCTGCAGACCCGGGTCATCGCCCGCGCATAGGGACCGTAGGAGCAGCGGCACAATGGGATCTGATTGGTGATCGCGGCACCGTCGACCAGCCAGCCGATGGCGCCGACGTCGGCCCAGGTGACCGCCGGGTAGTTGAAGATCGTGGAGTACTTCTGGCGGCCGCCGTGGAGCATGTCGAGCAGCTCCTGGCGGCTCACCCCCAGGGTCTCGGCGGCGGCGTAGAGGTAGAGCCCGTGGCCAGCCTCGTCCTGGACCTTGGCCATGAGGATCGCCTTGCGCCGCAGCGAGGGAGCCCGGGTGATCCAGCTTCCCTCGGGCTGCATCCCGATGACCTCGGAGTGGGCGTGCTGGGCGATCTGGCGGACCAGGCTGGAGCGGTAGGCGTCGGGCATCCAGTCGCGGGGCTCGACCCGCTGATCGGCCTCGACGGTGCGCTGGAACTGCTCCGAGAGGGTCTCCGTGCCGGTCGCGTCCATCCAGATCTCGCCCCCCTGCCCGTCCGAACGTTCGGTCGTGTACTATCCGAGTGTATGAACCGGGTTCGAACCGTGTCAAGGCTACTCGCGGAGACGCCCCGGAGTCCGCACAATCGAGATTTCCCAATCATTGCGCGAGTGTGTGCAGAGGAGACGGCATGAGGGTTGGCGGAGCGCGACGAGTAGACGCACCGACCGCCGCGGCGCCGCGGCACCGCTCCCGAGGGCGCGTCGCCTACACCCCGCAGAGCCTCCTCGCCGTGGCCGTCGAGGCCTTCAACCAGCGCGGCTACGACGGCACCAGCATGGAGGACCTGGCGCACGCCACCGGCATCACCAAGTCCTCGATCTACCACCACGTGCGCAGCAAGGAGGAGCTGTTGCGGCTGGCGGTCAGCCGTGCCCTCGACCGGCTCTTCGCCATGCTCGAGCAGCCGCCGGCGTGCACCGGCCGCGCCGTCGACCGGCTCGAGCACGTGGTGCGCTCCTCGGTGCAGGTGCTCGTCGACGAGCTTCCCTACGTCACCCTGCTGCTGCGCGTGCGCGGGAACACCGACGCGGAGCGGTGGGCGCTGCAGCGCCGCCGCGAGTTCGACCGTCAGGTGTCGGCCATCGTCCGGCGCGCCGTCGAGGAGGGCGACCTCCGCGACGACGTGGACCCGCGTCTGACCACCCGGCTTCTCTTCGGCATGATCAACTCGGTGGTGGAGTGGTACGAGCCCTCCCGCACCGGCTCGGCCACCGACCTCGCCGACGCGGTGATGCGGCTCGCCTTCGACGGCCTGCGGCGCCGCGACACCCCCGGGATGACCGCCGAGCTCCGCGGCCAGAGCCGGTCGCCCGGCGGGCGCCTCGTCCCCGACGAGGGCAACGGAGCCGGGTGAGCCCTGGGCTCAGGCCGGCCGCCGGCGCCGGGCCGGCGGCGACGTCACCCCCTCGGCGGCGGCGGGCACC
>JAQBPI010000156.1 GCA_028287605.1 Chloroflexota bacterium | reverse complement strand
CCGCCGCCGGGCACCGGCGCATCGCCCTGGTCGACGCCCCCGAGGCGGTGCGCCAGCTGCAGTGGGAGCTCGACCATCCCCGCGACGCCGACACCGGCGCCGGGCACCGGCTCACCCGGCTGGTGGTCACCCCGCTGGCGCTGGTCGCCCAGGGCGCAACCGCCCTGCTCGGCGGCGCCGGGAGCCTGCTGGGGCGGCTGCTCGACGCCGCCGGCGCGCCGGCGGCGCCGCTGGCGCTCCTCTGGCACCTGCTGGGCACCTCCTTCGACGGCCGGGGGCTCCACGCGGTGCTCACCGACCTGCTGCTCGGCCCCGCGCTGGCGCCGCTCAGCCGGCTGCCGGGGGCGCCCGGGCTGCTGCACCCGCTGCGCGCCGCCGCCTCCTTCGCGGTCAGCGTGGTCACCGGCGTCGACGACAGCGACCACGTCCTGGCCGGCGGGGTGCTGCTCGCCGTGGCCTGCGACCTGTTCGTGCTGGCCAAGCCGCTGGCCCTGGCCGGCCGGCTGGGGGTGAGGGCGCTCGAGGCCGGGGCGGCCCCGGGGGCCACCCTGCTCCACCGCACCCTCGACGTCTGCGGCCACGCCGGGGACCTGGTCTCGGGACGGCCCAGCACCGTGCTCCGCCTCGCCGGGACCACCCCACGCAGGCGCCGCCTCGGCGACCTGCTCGACGCCGCCAGCCTGCTGGTGCGCCCCGCCTCGGTCCCCGGCCACCTCGCCGAGCTGTGCGGCCGTCTCGCCCGCTGGGGCCGCACCGCCACCCTCGCGTCCACGGCACCGCCGGGCCAGCGCGCCCTGGCGGCGGCGCTGCGTCACCTCGGCGCCGAGCAGCTCCACCGCATCGAGGAGGCGGCCGAGCTCTCCCACCTCCACTCGGGCGGCCGCAGCCTCGCCGCGACCGCCGGCGGCACGCTCCAGCCCTTCAGCAGCGATACGCCGCCACCCCCGATCCGCCTCCCAGTACCGGAGCGATAACAGGTGCCTCGCCCGTGTCCCGCGTCTTCGAACGGCGGGGTGCCGACACGCGCGGGTTCCGGCTCTTGGTCGGGCGCGGAGGCCTTCGGCCGTCCGCCGCGCCCGACTCCTCGGCCGCCTCGTGGGCCGACGGTCTCGTCGGGGCTGTGGCGGGCGGCCTTCAGCTTTCGCCTCCACCCACGCGTGCCGTCCCCCCTCCCGTCAGCCGCAGATCACGGCTCGCATTGGCCGAGAGAACTCTCGGAGCCGTGCGGGTTGGTGAATGCTCAGCCGGCCGGCCGCGTCTCTACGAAGGCCCCTTACGCGTCCAGGGCGCCCGGCGAGCCGACCCCCGCCATGGAGCCGACGCGGTCGTCGTCGGTCAGGCGCATGATGATCACGCCCTGGGTCTGGCGGTTGGCGACACGCACCTGCTCGAGTGGGATGCGGATCACCTGGCCCATGGTGCTGATCACCATCAGCTCCTCGGAGAGGTCCTCGACCACGCGCATGCCGACGATCTCGCCGATCTTCGACAGCTTGGTCTGGTCGATGGTGTACATGCCCTGGATGTTGCGTCCCTTGGAGTTGTACTCCGACACCGCGGTGAGCTTGCCGTAGCCCTTCTCGGTGACCACCAGCACGTAGCCGTTCGGCTTGGCGATGTCGAAGCCGGCCACCTCGTCGCCGTCGCGGAGGCGGATCGCCGCCACCCCCTGGGTGTCGCGGCCGGTGGGCCGAACCTCGCGCTCGGAGTAGCGCGAGCACTTCCCCTGGCGGGTGGCGACGATGATCTCGTCGCCGCCGGAGGAGACCCGCACCCAGTTCAGCTCGTCGTCGTCCTGCAGGTTCATGGCGATCAGGCCGTTGCGGCGCACCGCCGAGTAGGCGGCCGCCGGGGTCTTCTTGATCTGCCCCAGCTTGGTGACCATCACCAGGAACTGCTCCTCGCCGAAGGACTCCATGTCGATCAGCGCGGTCACCCGCTCGCGCTGGTCCAGCTCGATGAGATTGATCACCGGCATGCCCTTGGCCTGCCGCTTCACATCGGGGATCTCGTGGGTGCGCAGCCGGAAGACGCGGCCCCGGTTGGTGAAGAACAGCATGTCGCTGTGGGTGCTGGCGATGGTCGAGTGGGCGACGTAGTCCTCGTCGGTCGACCGCTTCGCGCCCACCACGCCGCGGCCGCCGCGATGCTGGGCGCGGTAGGTCGTGATCGGCATCCGCTTGATGTAGCCGCGGTTGGTGAGGGTGACGAAGACCTCCTCCTGGGGGATCAGGTCCTCCTCGTTGAGCTCGACGTCGCCGAGGCGGATCTCGGTGCGGCGGGGATCGCCGAACTTCCTCCGCAGGCCGGCCAGCTCGTCCTTGACGATCGTGTCGACCTTGCGGACGTCGGCGAGGATGTCCTCGAGCCGGGTGATCTCCTTGATCAGGTCCTCGTACTCCGCGCGGAGCCGGTCACCCTCGAGGCGGGAGAGCTGGCCGAGGCGGAGGTCGGTGATCGCCTTCGACTGCCGCTCGGTGAGCTCGAACCGGGTCTCGAGGGCGGTGCGCGCGGCCTTCTCGTCGGCGGCGCCGCGGATGATGCGGATCACCTCGTCGAGATGGTCGAGGCACTTCATCAGCCCCTCGAGGACGTGGGCCCGGTCCCTCGCGCGCTTCAGCAGGAAGCGGGTGCGCCGGGTGACCACGTCGCGGCGGTAGTCGATGTACTCCTGGAGCAGCGCCTTGATGCCCAGCACCTGCGGCCGGCCGTCGACCAGGGCGAGCATGATCGCCCCGAAGGTGGTCTGCAGCTGCGTGTGCTTGAAGAGGTTGTTGAGCACGGTGTGGGGGCGCGCGTTCGACTTCAGCTCGATGACGATGCGCACCGCCTCCTTGCGGCCGGACTCGTCGCGGAGGTCGCTGATGCCGTCGATCTTCTTGTCGTTCACCAGCTCGGCGATGTTCGCGATCAGCCGCGCCTTGTTCACCTGGTAGGGCAGCTCGCGGACGATGATCTGCTCGCGGCCGTTGCGCGACTCCTCGAACTCCACCTGGGCGCGCATCACGATGCGTCCGTGGCCGGTGCCGTAGACGGTGGCGATGTCGCGGCCGTAGATGATCCCGCCGGTGGGGAAGTCGGGGCCGCGGATGATCTTCGTCAGGTCCTCGGTGGTGGCCTCGGGGCTGTCGACGAGGTGGATCAGCCCCTCGCACACCTCGGTGAGGTTGTGCGGCGGGATGTTCGTCGCCATGCCCACGGCGATGCCGCTGGAGCCGTTCACCAGCAGGTTGGGAAGCAGCGCAGGCAGCACCGACGGCTCGGTGGTGGTCGACGAGTAGTTGTCGACGAAGTCCACCGTGTCCTTGTCGAGGTCCTCGACCACCTGCATGGCGATCGGCGACATCCGCGCCTCGGTGTACCGGTGCGCCGCCGGCGGGTCGCCGTCCATGGAGCCGAAGTTGCCCTGGCCGTCGACCAGCGGGTAGCGCATCACCCACGGCTGGGCGAGGCGCACCATGGTGTCGTAGATCGACGAGTCGCCGTGCGGGTGATAGTGCTTCATCACCTCGCCGACGATGGCCGCGGACTTCTGGTACCGGGCCCCCGCGGTCATGCCCTGCTCGAGCATCGCGTAGAGGATGCGGCGCTGCACCGGCTTGAGACCGTCGCGAACGTCGGGCAGGGCACGCGAGATGATCACGCTCATCGCGTAGTCCATGTACGACGCGCGCATCTCCTGCTCGAGCTCGATGGGGCGGACGTTCTGGTGCGGGGGCAGTACGGTCATGACTGGTCTTCCGTGGTGGCGGCGACGGCGGGGGTGGCCGCCTCCCGAGGCATGGCGGCGGTGATGGTGCCGCTGACATCTCTCTGGACGGCGGTGCGGGCGACGCCGACGGCGTTGTCGATCGCGGTGGCGTCGGAGCGGCCGTGGGCGATCACCACCTCTCCGGCGACGCCGAGGAGCAGCGCCCCGCCGGTGGCCCGGTAGTCGACCCGGTCGCGCACCGCGCGCAGCCGGGGCTTGAGCAGCAGGCCGCCGAGCATGGCGCGGCGGCTGGTCCTGGCCTCGCGGCGCAGCACCGCGAACAGGTACTCGC
>JAQBPI010000119.1 GCA_028287605.1 Chloroflexota bacterium | reverse complement strand
CGGCCCAGCTCGCCGGCCACCGCCTCCAGGGCCGGCCCCGCCTGGGCGGCGTCGGCGAGGTCCGCCACCCGGGTGACGGCACGGACCCCATGGGCGCGCGCCGCGGCCGCCGCCTCCTCCAGCGCGCCGGCGCCACGGGCGCACATCCCCACGTCTGCACCCTCGGCGGCGAAGCAGTCGGCGGTCGCCCGCCCCATCCCCTGGCTCGACGCCGCCACGAAGGCGGCGCGGCCGCGCAGTCCCAGGTCCACGGCGGGAGTATGCCTACGCCGCCGCCGTCTCCGCGGACCGCGGCCGCTCCATGAAGAGCCGCTTGCGCCACACCAGGTAGACGACGATGGCGATGTTCACCAGCAGTGCGACCGCCTTCAGCGGGGTCGGGCGGTGGATCACCTCGGAGATCTCGAGGGGGAGGAAGGCCGAGGTGGCGAGCACCACCAGGTACTCCGCCCAGCGCCTGCGGAGCACCAGCCCCACGCCCTCGACGCACTCCAGCAGCCCGTAGAGGATGGCGGCGACGCCGATGGCGTCGGGATGCGAGCCGAGGCGGTCGAGCACCCAGGTGAGCGCGCGCCGCCAGAGGTGCCGGCCGGGCTCGAGGGCGAGCTGCACCTGGAGGTCGTTGACCCGCTGGTGCAGGTCGGTCCTGGCACCGGCGACGACCAGGACGATGCCGCCCACGAGCAGCACCGACCCCTTGAGGAAGCGCTCCAGGATGATCAGGCGGATGACCCCGTCCACCTCGATCTCGCGGGTCATCTCCCAGCGCAGCCACGCGAGCAGGGCGCGCAGCCGGCGCACTCAGTCCACCGCCGCGGTCTGCCGCGACTGCCGCCACACGAACCAGATGCGCTGCACCGCGGTGATGTTGGTGAGCAGGGCGAGGATCCAGAGCACGGGGAGCAGCAGCGGCGGGACCAGGAGGCCGATCACGGTGAACACCACCCGCTCGGGCCGGGCGAGCAGGCCTCCGTCGCAGACGAAGCCGAGCGACTGCGCCCGGGCACGCACGTACGACACCAGCAGCGAGCCGGTGAGCGCGGCCATCACCAGCATCGGCTCGACGGTGTGGTGGCCGTTGAACAGGTAGTACCAGAGCAGCCCGATGTAGGTGAAGCCCTCCGCGTAGCGGTCGGTGGTGGAGTCGAGGAAGGCGCCGTAGCGGTACACCTTGCCGGTCACCCGGGCGACGGCTCCGTCGAGGACGTCGAAGAGGCTCGCCAGCAGCAGGACGACGCCGCCGACGATGAGATGGCCGGTGGCGATGAGCACACCGCTGAGCGCGTTGATCACCAGGCCCGTCACGGTGAGCGTGTTGGGACTGACGCGGTCGAGGCCGAGCACCCTGACCAGGCGGCGGGCGCCGGCCCTAACCCAGTCCTGGAACCGAGTCGTGAACACCGGCAGCCACCATGTGCAGGCGCGCCCGGGCGCGCGCCTCCGAATAGACCTCGAGGACCGCGTCGACGATGCGCGCCCAGTCGTACCGTCGGGAGGTGAGCAGACCCTGCTCCGCGAGGCCGCGGGAGGCCACGGGGTCGCCGAGCAGGTCGAGGATGGCCCGCGCCCACGCGTCGGGTTCGTCGCGGGGAAGCAGCATCCCGTCCCGCCCGGTGCTGATCACCTGGCGGAACCCGGGGATGTCGGAGGCGAGCACCGGCACGCCGCTCGACATCGCCTCGAGGAGCACGATGCCGAAGCTCTCGCCGCCCAGCGCCGGCGAGCAGAAGATGTCGGCGGAGGTGTAGCAGCGGGGCAGCAGCGCCGACTCGACGTGACCGAGGAAGGTGACGTCGGGGATGCCCTCGGACTCGACGTAGCGCTCGTAGCCCCAGCGCATCGCGCCGTCGCCGACCACCACCAGGCGCACGTCGTGGCGGCGGCGGCGCACCTCGGCGTAGGCGTCGAGCAGCGTCGGCAGGCCCTTGCGCTGCTCCAGCCGGCCGACGAAGAGCAGGGTCGCCCTGCCCGGGGTGCGCAGCGCGTCGAGCGGCTCGAGCCCGGTGTGGAAGCGGGAGGTGTCGATGCCGTTGGGGACGACGTGATAGTCGCCCGCGAAGTAGCGGCTGACGAAGTCGCGCGCCGGCGCGCTCACCGCGATGCAGGAGTGCAGCCGCTTGAAGTACCGCTTCAGGAAGGGGCGCCCGTAGTAGTAGCCGAGGTTGCGGCGCTGGAAGGCGTGGAAGGTGCCCACGTTGGCGCCGCGGTGAAAGCGGAGCACGGTGATCGGCAGCGCCGGCACCAGCGGCTCGTGGTAGTGGACGACGTCGAAGCCCTCGGCGTCGAGCAGCTGGCGCACCCGGCGCACCAGGTGGAAGCTCAGCGCGATCCGCGCCACCGAGCCGTTCCCCGGCATCGGCACGCTGCGGCCGATGCGCACGTAGCCGGGGATGTCGTTGTCGTCGTCGACCTCGTTGCTCGGCGCCATCACCGTGACCGGGTGGTCGCGGGAGCGCAGCTCGGCGGCGAGGTGGCGGACGTGCTCGCTCACCCCACCCGGATGGGTGTAGTCGTACGGCGAGACCAGGCAGATCTTCACGGTGCCACCGCCGCGGCGCGCCCGTTGGCGGCGGGGACGGCGGGCCACAGCTCGTCGAGCACGTGCCACTGGTCGGGGCTCTCGCGGATCACCCTCTCGAGCAGCCGGAGCACCTCGGAGGCGATCCGGCGCACCTCGGGGCCGCGCTCGGCGGTGGCGTCGTAGACCACCTCGGGGTAGCACTGGCCGATGATGTCGTCGCCGTCGCGCAGCAGCACGATGGGCACGATCGCGGCGCCGGTGCGGATCGCCACCTCGACCACCCCGACGGGGATGGGCACGGGCGCACCGAAGAAGGGCAGCGGCTCGCCGGTCCCGGCGAGGTCGCGGTCGAGGGCCATCGCCACCATGCCGTTGGCGCGCAGCACCCGGTAGACGTCGCGCAGCGCCGACGCCCCCAGCCGCCGGGCGGTGTCGGAGCCGGCGGCGCGCATCGAGGCCAGGTCGATGGGGATGACCTGCACCCCGAAGCGGTTGCGCGCCGCCACGATGCGGTCGAAGAGCGGCTGCGGCCGCAGCACCTCGGCGAGCACCGCCATCTGCCCGAAGCGCTGGTTCCATGCCGCCAGCCCCAGCTCCCAGGAGCCGAGGTGGAGGGAGACGATCACCACGCCCCGGCCGCGCCGCTGGGGCCCGAGCAGGTACTCGGTGTCGGCGGGGTGCACGCGGGACGTGATCCTCTCGCCCCGCAGCCCCATCTCCATGACGTCGACCCAGCAGTGCGCCAGGTTGTGGACGTTGGCCCGCAGCACCCGGCGCAGGGTGCGCTCGTCGACGTCGGGGAGGACGTGGCGGAGGTTGGAGCGCAGCGCCGCGAAGTGCCCGGGGCGCAGGGTGAGCACGGTGCCCGCCAGCGCGCCGCCGAGCGCGTAGGCGGCGCGGTGGGGGAGCATCCGCACCACCGCCTCGCCCGCCCGGTACGCGTGATAGGGCAGCATCCGCTGCCGCGGCGTGCGGACCGGGAGCCCCTCCCGGCCCGCCGCCACCACCGGTCCCGCCACCGGTGGGTCAGCCGACCGCCGGCGGTACGACCGCCTCGTCGAGCTCTGTCGTGTGCCTGCCGTTGGCCTCGGCCGTCTGCGGCTCGTGGCGCTCGGCCCGGACCGCCTGGCGGCGCAGCGTCGCCTGGGCCTCGGCGATGAAGTCGGCGGTCTGCTCGCGGGCGACGTTGTCCGAGGTCTGGTGCGGCGGCGACTTCATGAAGTACGCCGAGGGGCCGTCGAGCGCGCCGCTCTGCCCGGTGTCGAGGGCGAGCTTGCAGCAGCGCACCGCGTCGATGACGATGCCCGCGCTGTTCGGCGAGTCGTGGACCTCGAGCTTGAGCTCGACGTTGAGGGGCACGTCGCCGAAGGAGCGGCCCTCCAGCCGGATGTACGCCCACTTGCGGTCGCTCAGCCAGGGCACGTAGTCGGAGGGGCCGATGTGGACGCTGTCCTTGGGGATGGGATGGTCGAGCTGCGAGACCACGCTGTTGGTCTTGCTGATCTTCTTGCTGAGCAGCCGCTCGCGCTCGAGCATGTTGAGGAAGTCGGTGTTGCCGCCGAAGTTCAGCTGGTAGGTGTTCTCCAGCTTCACGCCGCGCTCGCGGAACAGCCGGGTGAGCACCCGGTGGATGATGGTCGCGCCCACCTGCGACTTGATGTCGTCGCCGATGATCGGGACGCCCCGCTGCTCGAAGCGCCTGCGCCAGTACTCCTCGCGGGCGATGAACACCGGCATGCAGTTCACCATCGCGCAGCCGGCGGTGAGGATCTGCTCCGTGTACCACTTGGTGGCGGTCTCGCTGCCCACCGGCAGGTAGTTGACGACCACGTCGGTGCCGGTGTCCTTGAGGATGCCGACGATGTCGGCGGTCGACCCCGGCGCCTTGGTGATCACCTCGCTGAGGTACTTGCCGAGGCCGTCGTGGGTCATGCCGCGCTGCACCACCACGTCGGTGGCGGGCACCTCGGAGAACTTCACGGTGTTGTTCTGGCCGCACCAGATCGCCTCGCTCAGCTCCCTGCCCACCTTGGTGGCGTCGATGTCGAACGCGGCGGAGAACTCGATGTCGCTGATGTGGTAGCCGCCCAGGTCGACGTGCATCAGGCCGGGAACGAAGTCACCCGGGTCCGCGTGCTTGTAGTACTCCACCCCCTGCACGAACGAGGAGGCGCAGTTGCCGACCCCGACGACTGCCACCCGGACCTTCTTGCTCATCGGCATGTTCCTCTTCTTCTCGTCTCTATTCTCTGGTCACTGCGCGGGCTCCCCGGTGAGCTGCGTCTGGCACGGGTCGGGCGAGAGATCGCCCTCCGGTCCCTTGACGAGCATGAGCCTCATGAAACTGCGCATGTGCGCCGCGATCGCCTCGCGGTCGAGCCGGCAGAAGACCTCCCGGCCCTCCCGGCGGGTGCGGATCACCTGGGACCGGCGCAGGATGCGCAGGTGCCAGCTCATCCGTGGCTGGCTCACCTTGCAGAGCTCGGCGAGCTCCGACACCCGCACCTCCGCCGCGCCGGCGAGGCGCTCCACGATGGTGAGGCGGGTGGGGTGGGCCAGGCCCTCGAAGTGCACGCTGAGCTCCGTCGGAGGAGGCACCAGCCGGCGCGGCGCGGCGAGACGCGGCGGCCTACGGCCGGGATCCATAACGGCTCCATTCATAAAGGAGAATTAGATAAAGGGTGCTTTATGCATACTACCTCCCCGGGACGCCCTCGTCGTCGCCGCCGGGGTGGGGCGGCCCGGCGGGCTGCTCCAGCCGCTCCGCCTCGAGCTCGCGCTCGT
>JAQBPI010000056.1 GCA_028287605.1 Chloroflexota bacterium | reverse complement strand
GCCGGGCTGCAGGTTGTAGAGCTGGCCGAGGCCGGGCACCACCGACAGGGCCGCCGCCACCCTCGGATCGCGCCGCCTATCGCTCCCGGCCACGGCCCCTGCCGCCGGCCGTCTCATCGCCGGACGGTCCACCGCGGATCACCTCCGTCGTACCGCTACCCCGCGAAGAAGCTGCGATAGCAGAAGTATGCGGCGAGCAGCAGCGAACAGCCCGCCCAGAGCGAGACGAAGAGCACGTCGCCCCAGCCCGCGTCGCCGGGGTCGAGGGAGCCGAGCAGGGCCAGGATCTGTGAATGCATCGTCAGTGGCTCTTGAAGTTCTCGAGGTAGTGCTCGAGAAGGATGACGACGAAGGTGCCGATCAGCAGCACCACGAACATGACCATGGTGCCCACGAAGGCTCGCACCGTGCTGCTGGTGCCGCGACGCATACGACGCTCCTCCCCGATCACGGCAGGGTCTGGTACTGCTCCCAGTGCCGAATGAACTGCACCAGGATGCTGATCTGATCCTCGGACAGCACCCGGGTCACCTTCCCCGACTGCTTGTCACGGATCGGGTCGTAGTGGAAGTCGGGCGCGGCCGAGCCCCACGCCGGCATCACGCTGCCGAGGTGCTCGAAGTCGGTGTACCCGTACTCGATGCACCGGTAGTAGTAGTCCTCGTTGAAGTAGCCGAGCCGGTCCTGGTTGGAGAGCGGCGGGCCGATCTTGCCCTCGCCGAGGCCGCCGTGGCAGGTGGCGCAGTACTTGTAGTAGAGCGACGCCCCCTCGGTCCAGGTGAACTCGGGGTTGATGATCAGGTTGAGGTGCGACTCGCTGTCGGTGAGCGAGAGCCGCCCGCCGTTGTGGCAGGTGATGCAGCCCACCGAGTCGAGGCCCAACTCGCGGCCACCGTTCTGCGCCGGGCTGAGGAAGCGAGGGATGAAGCCCGGCAGCTTGACCGTGTCGGTGGTGCCGGGCTTGTCGCCGGCGATGGTGTACGGGTGGAAGCCGTCCGAGGTCGCGTAGCTCTCCTCGCCGTACTTGTCGTAGAGCTGCTGGGTGATCGTCGCCGGGTGGACCAGCGTCAGCCCGTAGGTCTTGGCGATCTCGTCGTGCTTGGGCTCGTACTTGAGGAAGTCCTTGACCAGCCGCTCCGCGCCCTTCTGCGGACCGACGATGGTCAGGTCGGGCACGTGGCAGCTGATGCAGCGCTCGACCCGGAAGGTGTCGCCCCGCTTGGCCTCGGTGAACTGCGGGAAGAGCTGCTGCACGGCGACGTCGAACTTGGAGTCCGGGTAGTCGCGCTTGTACTGCTCCTGGAGCGCGAGGTAGTGCCGGTCGCTGCTGTCCTTGGCGGCGGCGACGCCGGTCAGCACGAGGATGAAGGCGGAGAGGGCCAGGAACAGCCTGGTCAGGCCGGCGCTCATGTGCCCGGGTTCACCCCCGGATGCCCGAGGACCCGGTCCCACTGCCAGGTGAAGGCCACGCCTCGGAAGAACACCCCGATGACCACGAACGCCACCGCGAGCATGATGTAGACGGTCATCAGGGAGATCGCCACCTTGCGGTCCTGCGGCCGCCGGCTGGGGTTCTTGTCGAGGTAGGGGGTGAGGATCATCCCCACGATCACGAAGGTGGGGAAGGCCACCCCGGCCATCACCGGCGGGAAGCGCTCGAGCAGCTCCTGGAGCCCGAGGAAGTACCAGGGCGCCTTGGCCGGGTTGGGGGTGATCGCGGTGTTCGCGCGCTGCAGCAGCGGGGCGTTCACCCAGGTCGAGACCAGCATCAGGAAGCCGGTGATCCCCATCGCGGCGAGGAACTCACGGAAGACCAGCGAGGGGAAGGTGACCACGGTCTCCTCCTCCTCCCTCCGCCGGACGACCAGCGGCGGCGTCGCCAGCTCAGGGCCGGTGACGCCCCGGCGGTTCGGGACGGTCGCGCGACCACCCCCGTTCGGCCGGTTGGGGGAGCCTCCGCCGTTGCCGACTACCGTGGCCATGGCCGTGCGCCTCCTGTGAGGTGGGCGGACTCGTTCCTCGCCATCCCTACAGGCCTCCGGTGAACCCGTCCTTCCGGACACGCCAGAAGTGGATGACCATCAGGATGAAGCCGATCAACGGTAACGCGACCACGTGGAGCACGTAGAAGCGGATCAGCGCTCCCTGGCCGACGGTGCGGCCGCCGAGCATCACGTAGCGGGTGTAGGGGCCCGCGATGGGCGCGTACTTGGCCATGTTGGTGCCCACGGTGATCGCCCAGACCGCCAGCTGGTCCCAGGGGAGCAGGTAGCCGGAGAAGGAGAGCAGCAGGGTCACCACCAGGAGGATGGAGCCGATCGCCCAGTTGAACTCCCGCGGGGGCTTGTAGGAGCCCTGGTAGAAGACCCTGGCCATGTGCAGCCAGACGGTGATCACCATGCCGTGCGCCGCCCAGCGGTGCAGGTTGCGGGTCACCAGCCCGAAGGTCTCGACGAACTGCAGGTCCTTGATGTTCTGGTAGGCCTGGTCCACCGAGGGGATGTAATAGAACATCAGGAAGAGGCCGCTGATGGTCAGCAGGATGAAGAGGAAGAACGAGAGCCCGCCGAGGCAGAGGGTGTAGGAGACGCGGATCGCCGACTTCTTCACCCGCACCGGGTGGATGTGCAGGAAGAAGTTGGTGAGCGCGGTGCGCGCCGCCACCTTGTCGGTGGAGGGCAGCCCGTGCCGGAAGATCGAGCCCCAGAGCTGGGACGCGAACTTGACCAGCGGATTGGGACCTCCCGCGCCAGTGGCTCTCATCGCTCCTCCGCTTCCTCTTCCCGTTCCGTGCTCGGCCGACCCTAGGGCAGGGTCTTGCCGTTGTCCTTCTTGGTCTTGGGGTCGAGCCGCCACTCCGGCTTGGTGGTCACGCCGGCTCCGCGCTGCACCACCAGCTTCCCGCGATCGACCGCGAGCTTCCCCGAGGGGCTGTACTGGACGTCCACCCAGTCCATCGGGCGCGGGGCGGGCCCGTAGAAGTTGGTCGAGTCGATGTAGTAGCGGCTGCCGTGGCAGGGGCACGCCCAGCCGTTGGGGATCTGCTCGGCGGCCTGGCGGGCGCCGCGCTCCTTGGCCACGTCGTCGGCCACACCGGTGCCGTTGGTCACGTTGGTCACGTAGTTGGGGGTGCAGCCGAGGTGGGTGCAGACCAGGTAGACGGCGTAGTAGCCGGAGTCGTCGCGGATGATGCTCACCCGCTTCTCCGTGATCTGCAGCGGGTTGCCCACGGTGATCGCATCGGGCTCCACGTCCACCGTGAAGGCGAGCGGCTCCTCGAGGTTGGCGTTGGGGAAGAGGAAGCCCAGGGTCTTGATCCCGCCGAACAGGGACGCCGCCAGCGCCGCCAGGATGCCCATGAAGAGCAGGAACTGGCGGCGGCTGATGTCCGCCAGTCGATGGAGGCGGCCACGCGGCGTGTCGTACGGGTTCAGGCCCATGAAAGCCCTCGACGGCGGCTCGGAACCCCCCGGGAGAGGGAGGAGGCTTGGGTCATTCTACCTATGCCTGGACGGGACCGGGAGGGCTACACGAAGGGGTTGGCGGCCGGTGGGGTGACGATGTCGGCGAAGACGATCGTCGAGACCATGATGACGACGAAGACCAGGGCGATCACCAGGCATCCGTAGTCGGATCGCAGCGCGAGGATCAGGCGTTCCACCGGCAGGGGGTCTCCGGAGCGGCAGCTGAGGCTCCCAGAGGATAGCCTGCACGGGTGGGTCGCGGTCCAGCGGTCCGCCGTCAGACGGGGGCGAAGCTCACCAGGGTGGCGCGGTTCAGCAGCGCGAAGCCGCGCTGGACGGCGCGCGGCTCGCCGGCGCCGGCGAGCCACAGCGCGGAGAGACCGGTCACCGGGATGAAGCCCGCGCCCTCGCCGCAGAGGAGGTCGTGGAGGCTGACCCCGGGCTCGAGGTGCACCTCGCCGCGCATCGAGAACGCCTGGGCGCTGATCTGGACGGCGACGCGCCGCTTCTCCCCCGGGCCCTCGCGATCGCGGGCGGCCTCACCCACCTGGTCGCGCGGGCAGACGAGGCTGATCGCCGCCTTGACCACGGTGAGCCGCTCCGCGTCTCCGCCCAGCCGGTGCTGATGATCGGTGGCGGCCTCGACCGCGGCGGCGCGCAGGTCGAGCACCGGGCCGGGCCCGGCCACCAGGTCGGTGAGCCGGCGGTCGGCGGGCCCCTCGAGCTCGCCGGTGATCTTGAGGAAGGTGGTGTAGATCTCCACCCAGCGCCACTCGCTCATCGCCCCGAGCGTATCAGGGGATGCGGCGGGCTCTCGGGAGGGCTGGCTAGCGACCCGCGCCGGCGGGGATCTCCTCGCGCAGCGCCCGCTGGGCGGCGGCCCGCTTCTCCCGGCCGGCGCGCACCGCACCGATCAGCATGCAGGCGACCGCGACCGCCGCGAAGAGCAGCCCGATGATCACCTTCTGGAAGCGCACGCCCTGGAAGAAGGGCTCACTGACCTGGTCGGCGTCGATGAAGGACTTCTCCACCGGCGCGGCCCACACCGTCGAGATGAAGGCCAACATCATCCACAGGGCCGCGACCATGTGCCAGATCGCGGAGACCCGCACCCGTCCCCGCCGCGGCCGGCTGGTCACCCAGAACGCCGCCAGCGAGATCACCAGCAGGACGACGTATCCGTTGAAGAGGAGGAACCCGAGGATCGACGACACCACCTGATGGTTCGTCATGCCGGTGAAGAGGTTCATCGGGGGGTGAGGATACCTCTCCGAGACGCCGCGTCGGCGTCAGTGGCCGCTGGGCGCGGGGGCGTTCATCGCCTCCGCGCGGATGACCACGCGGGTGCCGATGTCGGCCCACGAGAAGAGGAGCTTCTCGGCGGCGAAGGGGACGTTGACGCAGCCGTGAGAGCCGGCCGCCTCGGTGCCGGGGCCGTAGGTGCCGCGCCAGGGGGCGTCGTGGATGCCGTGGCCCTGGTTGGTGAACCAGAGCACGTAGGTGACCGGGCTGTCCGGGTACCAGTACGGCGACCAGCGCGGGAAGTCGGAGCGCATCGTCCAGGGATGGCTCTTGCGGAGCACCTGGAACGTGCCCGTGGGGGTGGGCAGGGCCGGGCGGCCGGTGGTGACCGGGGTGGTGAGGACGGTGGTCCCGTCCTGATAGGCGGCGAGGCTCTGGTCGTGGAGGCTGATCAGGATGACCTTGCCCACGCCCAGGCTCGCGGTGACCACCCTGGCCTGCAGCGGCGCCACCAGCGCGCCCGCCTGGCTGGCGACGTCGCCGAAGCCGGGAGCGGTGCCGGTGCTGTCGAGCCGTGCCTGCAGGGCGTCGAGCTGCGAGGGGACGCTCCCCGGGTCGATCCTGTAGGAGATCGCGCTCTGCACCGCCTGGCGCGCGTCGGACATCGCCCCGTATGCGTCCGAGCGCGCCGCCAGCAGCGCGGAGATGCCGTTCGCCGGCGGGCCGACCGCCGCGGTGACGGCGTCGAACTGGTCCTGCGTGGTCGCCGCCGCCAGCTGCGGGTGGACCGCGGCGATCGCGTCGACCCAGGGCTGGACCCTGAGCTGCGGGAACCTCGCCGCCTGGGCGACCAGCCCGTCGGCCCGCGCCACCGCGCCCTGGGCGCGCGCCTGGCTTGCGTTGAGGGCGGCCAGGGCGGCGTCGGCGGCCCGCTTGGCGTCGGTGCGCTGCCCGAGGTCGTCGACGTGCTGCCGCACCGG
>JAQBPI010000035.1 GCA_028287605.1 Chloroflexota bacterium | reverse complement strand
GCCGGGGACGCCGCAGTCGCGCCGGCAGCGAGCCAGCGCCGCCACCGGCGGCACGCTGAGGCAGCGCCGCACCCCCCAGATGCGCGCCCTGCGCATCGGGCTCATCCTCCTGGCGCTGGTCTGCGGCTGCGGGCTCGCCGGGGTGGCCGCCGTCTACGCCGCCTACCAGGGGTACAAGACCGGCCTGCCCGACGCCCAGACGCTGGCGGGCATGGAGCCCCCCCTCGACTCCCGGGTGGTCGACGGCAACGGCACCCTCATCGGCCTCCTCCACGACAACGGCAACCGCCACCAGCACATCGCCATCGATCAGGTCTCGCGCTGGGTGAAGCTGGCCACCGTCGACGTCGAGGACCGGCACTTCTACGAGAACGGCTCCTGGGACCTGCCCCGCATCGTCAAGGCGGGATTGGACGACGTGCGCCACACGGGCGCGACCCAGGGCGCGTCGACGATCACCGAGCAGCTCGCCAAGATCAGCTTCCTGTCGCCGGAGCGGTCGCTCGACCGCAAGGTGAAGGAGCTGATCCTCGGAATCGAGATCGAGAACAACTTCTCGAAGGACCAGATCCTCGAGATGTACCTCAACCGGGTCTCGTTCGGAAACCACTCGATCGGCATCGAGTCGGCGGCGCAGACCTACTTCGAGAAGAGGTCGCGCGACCTCGACCTCGCTGAGGCCTCGATGCTCGCCGGGCTGCCCAACTCGCCGGTCTTCTTCAACCCGCTCGACCATGCCGCCGGCCAGTCGGTGAACCCCAACGCCAAGGCGCGCCAGCTGGTGGTGCTGCAGGCGATGGTGAACAACGGCGACATCACCCAGCAGCAGGCCGCCTTCGCGTACCAGCAGCCGCTGGTCTTCCACAGCGCGGGCGAGAGCGAGCCGGCGGTGACCAACTTCATGATCTACCTGCGCCAGTACCTCGACCAGCACTTCGGCGACGCCTACATCAAGCCCGGCGGCTGGACCATCACCGCCACCCTCGACGCGAGGAAGCAGGCGATCGCCGAGAAGAGCGTCCACGACGGCATCCAGAAGATCTACGACCGCTACAACGCCCACGACGCGGCGATGGTGAGCATGGACCCGCGCAACGGGGCGGTGGTCGCGATGGTCGGCGCCTGGGACCCGAACAACGCGGGCGTCGGACAGCTGAACATGGCCACCCGTCAGCTGCAGCCGGGGTCGACGATCAAGGTGTTCACGTACACGACCGCGATCGCCACCCGGAGGTTCACGATGACCACGCCGATCGTCGACGGGCCGATCCGCCTCGACGACGGCTCCAACAGCGGCTACTCACCGAAGAACTACGACCACAGCTTCCACGGCGTGTGCCCGCTGATGCGCTGCCTGGGGAACTCCTACAACATTCCCGCGGTCAAGGTGGAGGCGGCGGTGGGCATCCCCACCATCACCGACCTGGAGATCGCCGCCGGGCTCACCTCCCTCAAGGACCCCCGGAACCGGCCCAAGCCCAACCAGTTCGCCGCCACCCTCGGCGGCCTCACCTACGGCGTCAGCCCGCTGGAGATGGCCAACGGCATCAGCACCATCGCCGCCATGGGCATCCACCACGACCCCACCCCGGTGGTGCGGATCACCGACGCGGGCGGGAAGGTGCTCTACGCGCTCGACGCCAAGGACCAGGGCCATCGCGTGATCCCCGCCAACGCCGCGTACATCATCAGCCAGATCACCAGCAACGACTCCAACCGCTACGCCGCCTTCGGGCCGAAGGGCGACCTGACCCTCCCCGACCGGCGGGTGAGCGCGAAGACCGGAACCACGGAGTTCTTCTCGGCGAACTGGACCCTCGGGTGGACCCCGACCCTGGTCAACGTGGTCTGGGTCGGCAATCCCTCCGGCTCCTGCCTCAAGCCCGAGGACCGCGCCAGGGCCGACGTGCGCGCCCGGCTGGGCAGCTCGCTCGACGACCCGCTGAGCCCCGCCGACCTCGCCCACTACGGCCTCTCCCCCAAGGACGACCACTGCGGTCACCTCGAGGGCTCGACGGGCATCACCGGCGCCGCGCCGATCTGGCACGCGTACATGAGCGAGGCGCTCGCCGACGCGCCCAAGGACTGGTACCCGCGCCCCGACGACGTGGTCGCCAGCGGGCCCGGCGACGACGCGACCTTCTTCCTGCCCGGCACCACGGGTCCGCCGCCGAGCACCAATCCCGGCGGCGGGACCCCCGACATCCCCGGGGGCGGCTGCTACTACTACGGCCCCGCCCCCGACCCGTCGAACCCCTGCCGCTATACCGGCACCACCGGCCTGCAGGGCGCTCCCGCCCCGGCACCGGTCGCCAACCCGCCGCCGTTCCCGCCGCCCGTCACGCCGTAGGCCTCCGCCGGGTCACCGGGCCGCGGATACACTGCGCGGGTGCACGAGACCGCGGGGCCCGACCCGGCGAGCCCGGTGCCCGAGCCCCCGCCCCTGGCGCTCGCCATCGGCCTCGAGCTGGTCACCCGGTACCACCTCCGCCTCACCGATCCGCGCGATGCCCGGCTGGGCGAGCTGGGCGGCGCCTACCCCTTCGGCGCCGCCACCTGGACGGGCCGGCGGGCCGCCTACGTCGGCTTCTACCAACCCCCCGACGACCCCGCGGCCGCCGCCCGGGACCTCGAGGAGCGCCGCCAGGCGGCGCTGCGCTGGGGCGAGGCCCGGCTGAGCGCCCAGGGTGCCGAGCGCTGCGACATCCTGCTCATCGCGTTCGGCGCGGTGTCCAGGCCGGCGGCGAGTGGGGGCGGCTCGGGAGCGGTGCGCGTGGGCGCCGTGGCGATCGAGGAGGCGGGCACCGTCGACGTGCTCCTGCCCCTGGCTCGCGGCCTCCCCGGGGCCTCCGAGCTCCGCCACCACGTGCGCTCGCTGCGCCAGGGGCAGCCCGCCCCCACCCTGGCCGCGGTCGACCTCGCCGAGCGGCAGGCCGTCGCCGCCGGCTACACCGCCCCCACCCGCCGCGCGATGGTCAGCCGGCCGGTGGCCACCTACGGGCTGATCGGGATGATCACCGTCTTCTACCTGATCGAGAAGGCGGTGTACGGCAGCTATCACGGTGGCGCCAGGGTCAGCGCCATCGACCTCGGCGCGGTCTGCTCGGGGACGGTCACCATCGACTGCGGCGTCAGCCTCGACAACTGGTGGCGGCTGGTCACCAGCGACTTCCTCCACGACCCCAGCAACATCCTCCACATCCTCGGCAACGCGATGGCCCTCTTCCTGCTCGGCGGGTTCGTCGAGCAGCTCTACGGACGGCTGGTGCTGATCGGCACCTTCCTGCTCACCGCGGCACTCGGCGACCTCTTCTGGATGGCCTGCACCGCCATCGGGCTCACCTCCCCCGCCCCCGGGCTGGGAGCCTCCGGCGGCATCCTCGGGCTCATGGGGCTGCTGGTCATGCTCGGCCGCGTCCAGGGCCGGGACGTCCCCGTCGGCATCGCCGCCTCCATCCGCCAGTACGCGATCGGCTACAGCGCCTTCGTGGTCCTCCTCAGCCTCTTCAACTTCGTCCAGAACGTGAACAACTGGGTCCACGTGGGCGGCTTCCTCGCCGGCGTGCTGCTCGGCCTGGTGATCCCCCCGGCGGAGGCGGTCGGCGGCCGCCGGCTGCGGCTGGTCGAGCGCGGCGTGCTGGTGGCGGTGATCGCGGCGGCGGCGGTCGCCCTGGCCATCGGCATCCACCACACCGCCGGCATCCTCATCCAGCCGGCCGGCGAGGTCCCCCCCGGGCTGGACTGATCAGCCGACCTCGCGGGTGGCCTGGATGGCCTGCCAGAGGCCCTCGAGGTCGTAGAACACGCGCTCGCCCGGGAGGAAGATGTGGGCCACCACGGCGTCGTAGTCGAGGCAGGCCCAGGAGGCGTCCTTGAGCCCGGCGGTCGAGAGCGGACGCACCCCGACCCCCCGGCACGCATCCTCGATGCTGTCGGCGATGGCACGCACCTGGCGGTCGGTGTCGCCCTCGCAGATGACGAAGAAGTCCGCGATGGTGGTCTTGCCGCGGAGGTCGATGGTGACCACGTCGCGCGCCTTCCGGTCGGTGGCGGCCGCAGCGATCAGGGCGGCTAGCTCGGTCGGCGTCATCCGCCCGGATTATCCCACGGCGGCCCCGAGGCGGCGACCGGTCGGTAGAGACCACGCTCCTCGATGAGCCGGGCGACCGAGCCGGGCACCAGGCCCTCGGTGCCCAGGCCGGCGGCGGCGCGGCGCCGCACCTCGGTGGCGCTGATCGGCGGCGAGTCGATGTGGACGATCAGGGTGCGATCCGGGTGGAAGCCCAGCCGGGCCGCCTCGCCGGCGTCCACCTCGCCCACCCCGCCGCGGTTGAGGAGCAGGAAGCGCGCGCTGTCGAGCACCTCGTCGCGCCGATGCCAGGTGGGGATGTCCCGGGCGGCGTCGGTGCCGAGGGCGAACCAGATCTCGGTGCCGGGGTGCTCGGCGGCGAGCTCGGCCAGGGTGTCGGCGGTGTACGAGGGGCCGGGGCGGCGCAGCTCGTGGTCGAGCACGCGCATCCGCTCGCGGCCCGCGGCGGCGGCGCGGAGCAGGTCGAGGCGGTCGGCGGGGCTGGCGATGGTGGCGCCCCGGTGGGGCGGGGTGTTGGCGGGGATCAGCCACACCTCGTCGGCGCCGGCGAGGTCAAGGGCCTGCTCGGCGGCGGCCAGGTGGCCGAGGTGGACGGGGTCGAAGGTGCCGCCGAGCACCACCACCCGGCCGGGCTCGCTCACTCGGTGGGCTCCTCCACGTAGGTGAACTCGGCGCGGCCCATGCGCACGGTGTCGCCCTCGACGCAGCCCGCGGCGGCGAGCGCCGCGTCCACGCCGGCCACCCTGAGCCGGCGCTGCAGGCGGGCCACCGCCTCCTCGGAGTTGAGGTCGGTCATCGCCACCTCGCGCTCCAGGGCCTCGCCCCGCACCCGCCAGGCGGCGTCCTCGCGCACCACGACGACGTCGCCGAGACGCCGCGGACGGTGGCGGTAGACGCGGTGCTCGCCGCTCGCCGACCCCGGCGGAGCGGTGACCGCGGCCTCCCTGCGGGCCTCGACGACCAGGCTGGCCACCCGTCCCAGCAGCTCCTCGACCCCCTCGCGGCCGGCCGCCGAGATCGGCAGCGCCGCGGGCTCGGCCGCGGCGAGCGCGGCGGCGGCGGCCCTGCCCTCGGGCACGTCCACCTTGTTCAGCGCCACCAGCCCCTCGCGGCCGGCCAGCACCTCGCTGAACGAGTGCAGCTCGGCGCGCACCGCCGCCAGCGCCTCGCGCGCCGCCTCCTCCCCCGCCGAGGCGTCGACGACGTGGACCAGCACCCGGGTGCGCTCGAGGTGGCGGAGGAAGTCGATGCCGAGCCCGGCGCCGAGGTGGGCGCCCTCGATGAGGCCGGGCACGTCGGCGAAGACCAGGGTGCGGCCGCCGTCGAGCTCGGCGACGCCGAGGTTGGGCTCGAGGGTGGTGAAGGGATAGGCGGCGATCTTCGGCCGGGCGGCGGTGAGCGCCGCCAGCAGCGTCGACTTGCCGGCGTTGGGCAGCCCCACCAGCCCCACGTCGGCGATCAGCTTCAGCTCCAGCTCGATGCGGCGGTGCTGGCCGGGCTCGCCCATCTCGCCGATCCGCGGGGCCTGGTGCACCGACGTCGCGAAGCGGGCGTTGCCGCGGCCGCCGCGGCCTGCGCGGGCCACCACCATCCGCTCGCCGGCGACGGCGAGGTCGGCGAGCACCCGGTCCTCGTCGAGGTCGCGCACCACCGTGCCCACCGGCACCTCGAGGACGAGGTCGGCGCCGGCGCGCCCCGCCTTCAGCGCCCCGGCGCCGGCCCGGCCGCTCTCGGCGCGGAAGCGGCGGCGGTCGCGGAAGGCGCCGAGGGTGCTGGCCTGGGGGTCGGCGACGAGCACGATGTCGCCGCCACGGCCGCCGTCACCGCCGTCGGGGCCGCCGTTGGGCTGGTAGCGCTCACGGCGGAAGCTGACCGACCCGCGTCCCCCGTCCCCGGCCGTGACCTCGAGGACGACCTCGTCGAGGAACAGCTCAGTCCGCGGCCGTCGCGGGCTCGGCGTCCATGCTGCCGAGGCGCAGGAGGGGCAGCTCGAGCACGTTGACCCGGGAGCGGTCGCCCCGGGTCTTGTCGAAGGCCACCGTGCCCGGGCGCAGCGCGTAGAGCGTGTGGTCGCGTCCCACGCCGACGTTGTCGCCGGCGAGGATCTTGGTCCCGCGCTGGCGCACGATGATGGTCCCGGCGAGCACCAGCTGGCCGGCATTGCGCTTCACGCCGAGCCGGCGGCCGGCGCTGTCGCGGCCGTTGCGCGAGCTGCCGCCACCCTTCTTGTGGGCCATCGGGTCAGTCCTCCGTCTCGCCGGCCGCCACGCCGGCGCCGGTGGCCTGCAGCTCGGCAGCGCCCGCCGGGCCGGGCAGCGGCTGCCCGGCGGTGAGCAGCGCCTCCACGCGCAGCTCCGTGTAGCGGCTGCGGTGCCCGTGGGTGCGGCGGTAGCGCTTCTTCGGCTTGTACTTGTACACGCGCAGCTTGCGTCCGAGACGGTGTCCGACCACCACCGCGGCGACGCGCGCGCCCCGGGCGGCGTCGAGACCGGAGCCGGCGCCATCGGCGTCGCCGAGGAGGAGCACGGGCTCCAGGGCGATCATCGACCCCACCTCGGCGGCCATGCGGTCGACGAGGAAGCGGTCACCCGGGGCGAGCCGGTACTGGTGGCCCCCCTGCTGGACGATGGCGTACATGCGAGCTCCCGAGATGCCATGCGGCGCGCGTCCGGGCCGACCGGACCTGCCGGGTGCTCCGGCCAGCGCGACGCGTGAGGATAGCACGCCCGGGCTCAGCCGCCGGTCGGTGACGGGCTCGGCCGGTGCGCGCCGCGCGAGGGAGCCGGGGTCGCGGTGGGCGGCGGCGGGGCGTCGATGTTGATCGGCGCGGTGTCGGGCACCGAGGTCACCGTGCCGTTGGCCTCGGTGACCTGCACGGTCACCGGGTAGCGGCCCATGTAGGCGGAGGGCACGACGTGGGCCTTGAAGACCAGCGTCAGCCGGCCCGGCCCGGCGTTCCCCGCCGGTGGGATGGTCCAGCCCCCGTAGTCGATCACCACCGCGTTGGGCGCGGGGTCGGTGGCGTTGCTCCGGCTCGCGTTGCCGCCCAGGCGCTCGGTCCTGAGGAAGGCGAGGATGTCGGGGAGGGTGATGAGCACGTCGACCCCGGACGACGGCCCGCTGCCGTCGTTGGTGACGGTGAGCAGATAGGTCACGTCGTCCTCGCGCTTCACCCGGTTGGGCACCGCCGCGACGCTGATGTTGAGGTGGCCGGAGGGCCCGACCTTGAGGTCGGCGGGCTTGCCCACCAGCTCGCCGTCGGCGCTGTCGCTGAAGACGTGCGGGACCACCGCGAACGTGCCCGGCTTCGACTTCACGGCGATCGTGAAGGTGATGTCGACGTGGGGGCGGCGCACCGTCCCGTCCGCCTGGGTCACCGGCGCGTTCAGGGTCCACATCCCCCAGGAGGGGTTGTTGCTGCGCACCCCGGGGTCCTGGGGCAGGGTCCGCAGCACCCCGTAGGGATCGACGTCGATGCTGTCGGTGGCGACGTACGTGGCCCCGTCGGGGAGGTCGACGCGGGCGCTCACCCCGCTCGCCGCCTGCGGCCCGCCGTTGACGATGCTCAGCGTGTAGGTGGGGGTGTCACCCGCCTTGACGGTGGCGCCGGTGTCGCCGCTCGTGAGGCTGACGATCAGGCTGCTGAGGCTGCCGCTGCCGCAGCCGGGCAGCGCGGGCAGACCCGCGAGCACCACGAGGAGAGGCAGCAGCCACGCCAGCGCGCGGCGGGAGCCCGCGCTCAGACCCGGCTCGGGGTCCTGAGCGGCGAGAGCGGCCGCCGGACCGAGCGTGGCTGCAGCGGCACGTCGGCGGCGCTGGGCAGCGGCATCGGATAACCGACCTCGGCGAGCAGCCGCAGCGCCAGCGTCACGTCGAGCCCGACCACGGTGTCGACGCGCCCGCCCACGGCCTCGATCCAGTCGCCGGCCCCGCCCTGGATGGCGTATCCGCCGGCCTTGTCGAGGGGCTCGCCGGAGGCGACGTAGGCGTCCAGGTCGGCGTCGTCGATCATGCGCATGCGCACCGCCGAGCGGCTCACCCCCAGCGCCTCGGCCCCGTTGGGCGCGGCGATGGCACAGATGCCGGTGAGGACGGTGTGGCGGGTGCCCTTGAGCTCGTCGAGCATCTGGCGGGCCCGCTCGGGGGTGCCGGGCTTGCCCATCAGGCCGCTCGGTCCCACCACCGCGGTGTCGGCGGCGAGCACGAAGGTGCCCAGCGCCTGGGTCCGGGCCACGGACAGCGCCTTGTGACGCGCCACCAGCTGGACGGCGAGGTCACTGCACATGCCCGGGGGAGGGCTGATCTCCTCGGACGGCGGGGTCACGACGGTGAAGCGGACACCGATGCGGCTCAGCAGCTCGCGACGGCGAGGGCTGGATGAGGCGAGAACAATGCGTGTCATCGGCGGCGCGTGCTCAGGCGGTCCGTGAGACTCACTTCTAATGGCCGGCGGCGGGAGATCGGGAGAAAGCCACCGTGCCCGCCGGGCGCGGCGACGAGGGAAACCGTTCACATCGTATCAAGTTTGAGCCTGTGGTTTTCGCACAACT
>JAQBPI010000123.1 GCA_028287605.1 Chloroflexota bacterium | reverse complement strand
GTCGCCGTCCCGGAGGCCCGGGGACGCGGGCCGGGCTGGTGGCGCCGCATCTCCCCGCGCTGGCGGCTGGGGATCCGGATCGCGCTGGGGCTGGTGGCGCTGCAGTGCCTGCTCCTCGGCGGCCTGGTGGCCTACGCGGCGCTGACCACTCCCAACGTCACCTCGATCGGCCGGGCCACCGGGACCGTCCGCATCTACGACCGCAACCACACGCTGATCAGCGAGGTGGGCCACGACGACGTCAGCCGCACCTCGGTGACCCTCGACAGGGTGGCGCCGATCCTGCAGAAGGCGACCATCGCCGCCGAGGACCGGCAATTCTACCAGGAGGGCGCCTTCAACTTCGGTCGCATCGCCAAGGCGCTCTTCGTCGACGTCATCGCCCGGCGGCCGTCCCAGGGGGCGAGCACCATCACCCAGCAGCTCGCCAAGCTCGCCTTCTTCGGGTCGAACGCCGACAAGTCGCCGCTGCGCAAGCTCCGCGAGGCGCTGCTCGCCAACGAGATCGACCGCCGCTACACCAAGGCGCAGATCCTCGAGAAGTACCTCAACATCATCTACTACGGCCACGGCGCCTACGGGATCCAGAACGCCGCGCACACCTTCTTCAACAAGGACGCCTCCGCCCTCGACCTGCGGGAGGCGAGCCTGCTCGCGGGCCTGCCCCAGGCGCCCTCCTACTACGACCCCTTCCAGAACCCCACCGCCGCGTTCGAGCGCCAGCACTACGTGGTCTCCGCGCTGCTCTCCACCGGCGACATCAGCGCCGCCGAGGCGGAGGCGGTCGACCCCCTCGCCTCCGATCCCGCGGTGGCCGCCCGCAACCAGCAGGCGCTCCGCGGCGACCTCAGCAGGAATCCCCAGAGCCCGAGCTTCGGCGGCGCGGCGCCGCACTTCGCCCAGTACGTGCGCGACAGCCTGCAGCAGCAGTTCGCCGACGACCCGGGGGTCACCGAGGGCGACCTGGAGGTCGACACCACCCTCGACCTGTCGATCCAGAGGCAGGCCGGCTCGGCGGTCGCGTCGGTGGCGAAGCGCATCGGCCACAACGCCAACAACGCGGCCCTGCTGATGCTCGACTCGACCACCGGCGACATCCTGGCGATGGCGGGCTCGGCGGACTTCGCCAACGACGCGATCGGCGGTCAGTTCAACGTGGTCACCGCCGAGCGGCGTCCCGGCTCGTCGTTCAAGCCCTACGTCTACGCGACCGGCTTCAAGAACGGCGCCCTCACCCCGTCGACCACCCTCCAGGACACGCGCGACGAGTCCGCGCGGCTCGGCGGGGTGAAGGACTTCGACGGCCAGTTCCTCGGCCCCATCAGCGCCTCGCGGGCGCTGCTGCTCTCACGCAACGTCCCCGCCGAGCAGGCGATGACCATGGCCGGGGTGCAGCAGGTGATCGACTTCGCCCACTCCCTGGGGATCAGCAGCAACCTCGCCGCCAACGCCAACACCGCGATCGGCTCGTCGTCGGTGCGCATGATCGAGCACGCCGCCGCCTATGCCGCCTTCGCCAACGGCGGCCACAAGGTCGCGGCGCGGGGGATCCGCAAGGTGATCTCGGGGCAGGACGTCATCCTCGACGCCGGTGATCCCGCGCCCGGGCCGCAGCTGATGTCGGCCAAGGAGGCGGGGATGGTGACCCGGATCCTGCGCGGCTATGCCGCCCAGTGGGGCCTGCCCTTCCGGCACCCCACCGCGGGGAAGTCCGGCACCACCGACGACTTCGTCGACGCCTGGTACATGGCCTACACCCCCGACTTCGTGGTCGCCACCTGGGCGGGCCACACCGCCGGCGACAGCAGCGCCGAGATCGGCATGGACGGGGTGTTCGGCACCGCCGTCGGCAAGGCGATCACCGTGCCCTTCGTCAACTCCCTGCCGGCGAGCCTGTTCAAGCACTCCTTCGACAGCGCCTCGGGCACCCCCACGGCGGCGCCGACGCCGCAGCCGACGTCGACCCCGACTCCGATCCCCGAGGCCACGCCGACGCCGGAGCCGATACCGACACCGGCGCCGTTGCTGCCGCTCCCGAGCCTGGGCTCCACGGAGACACCGTCACCGCGTCCGTCGCCCACCCCCTGACGGGAGCGGGATGCTCTCGAGCTCTCTGCGCTGACGCGCAGACCCCCCCCTAGCGCTCGGTGAGCTCGCGGAGGTCGCCCTGCCAGCCGGAGAGGAAGCTGTGGAGGTCGAGGATCTCGTCGCCCTCGATCGGCGCGGCGACCTGGGGCCGGGGCTCGTCGAAGAGCGGGGGTCCGGCGGGCTCCGCGGGGAGCTCGCTCTCGGTCTGGATGACGATCTGGAGGAGGTTCTCGTCGTTGCAGGACGAGCAGGTCACCCGCACCAGCGCGCGGTTGCCCTGCTGCGCGAGCACCTTGATACCGCAGTCGGCCATGCTCTCCCCACACACCGGACAGCGGAACCGGCGCGCCTGCGATCGGAGCAGTTCGAGAAGGTTCACCAGGCCAGTATAGGTGCGTGCGCCCTTCGCGAAACCCCCCGCCGCCCCCGCCGGGGGCACCCCGTCATGCTTGGGCTAGACTCTCCGTTCGCTCCGCTGGGGAGTGGCCAAGTGGTAAGGCAGCTGACTCTGGATCAGCCAATCAGAGGTTCGAATCCTCTCTCCCCAGCCAGCGGATCCCATCTCGGAGAGCCGATGAGACGGGACCTCCTGGTCCACAGCGTCGGGGCACGGACAGAGCCCTGGCCGCCTGAGGTTCAGGAGCGCGGCCGGGTCGTGAGGGGCGAGGTGCCAGCGCGGTACCAGCCGTCGGACAGCCTGAGTCGGCCGCCGATACCCGGTATGCTCGCGCACGGCCATCTCGCCGCAGCGGCGCGCCACCCACCCAGCGACCAGGGAACGCCATGGCATTGCCAGACAATCTCCGCCGGCGCCTCGCCGACTTCCACCTCGGCGCGCCGGTGTACTCGTCCGACGGCCGGCACGTCGGGAGCCTCCACCGGGTGGTGGTCGACCAGGAGACCTGGGACCCGCACCAGGTGGTCGTGAAGGAGAGCGTCCGCTTCAACGGCCACCTGCTGGCGCTGGCGGCGGGGCTGATGACCGACGAGCTGATCGTTCCCATGTCCGCGGTCGCCCACATCTCGAGCGAGCGCGTGGAGCTCTCGCTCACCTCCAGGGAGGTGCGCCGGCTCCCACCCTACCTCAGCTATCAGCTCGCTCCGGTCCGCGCCACCGAGACGGCGGAGGAGGCCGTCGGCATCCTGCTCGGGGCGCCGCGGCTGCGGGCGGAGGTCGAGGAGGCCGGCAAGGTCCCCGGCGACATCGAGATCCGTGCGGACGAGAACGTCATGCTCGGCCACGACGGGGAGAGGCTCGGCCAGGTCCGGGACGTCCTCTTCGACGAGGGCGAGCTGGTCGGCGTGGTCATCCATCCGGAGCGCGTCCTGGAGCACGACGTGCTCATCCAGGTCCGCTTCCTGGAGCGCAGCGATGACGCGGCGCTGTTCGTCCGGATGACCCCGGAGGACATCCAGCACCTGCCACCGTTTCATCCCGAGGAGTAGGGCCAGCCTCGCTCTGCACTCATGCCGGTGCGGTGAGTTGTGGTCAGAAGACGTCGACCGCCGCTCCGTCCCTCGCCCAGGCGACGAGCAGCTGCATGGCGTCGTGGGGGACGTTGACGCAGCCGTGCGAGCCGTCTGCGGCCCGGAGGGCTGATCGTCAGCTCGCGCTGCTCACCCGTGATGCCCGATCGAGGAGGTCGAGGTGGCGGTGGAGGATCGGTCGCCGCCGCCCCGCCCCGAG
>JAQBPI010000015.1 GCA_028287605.1 Chloroflexota bacterium | reverse complement strand
CTCGTACGATCTCGGCGACCTCGGCGAGGGCAGGCTGGAAGCTCTGACGATACGCGGCGAGGATCTGAAGGTCCTCAGGCGTCGGCGCGCCCTTGAGCCTCTCGCCGAGCCGGTCAACCTGGCTTCTGGAGATGTCAGGCATCTCCACACGGTAGCGGAGAAGCGCCGGGGTCTTGGGGCTCGCGCCGCTGCGGTGATGGCGGTCCAGGAACGTGTCACAGCGGAACCGTCGGACCTCTCGAGTTGCGGCCACGGCTGACGACAATGGTGCAGCCGGCGGGCCAGCGTCGATCCTATCGCCGGGGAGTCTGTCCTGGTATGGGAGCCGAGGCAGGAGTGGCCGAGCACCTCTGCGGTCAGCAGCGTCCCCTCGCAGGTGGTGCTGGGTTCGCCATCCGGGCGCAACACGCCCGCGGTATACAGCGGTCATGGGATCCCGCCATCGCTACCGCTGGGCGCTCGGCGCCGTGCTCGCGGTGGTCGCGGCCCTCGCCGTGGGGGTCGCCGTGACCCATCCCTCCGCCGACCCCGGCGGCGGCGGGACCGGAGGCGCGCCCACGGCGTCGCTCGTCCCCGAGGGCGACCGCCGTCCGGTCCCCGACTTCACCGGCATCCGCCAGTGGATCAACAGCCCGCCGCTGCACCGCGACCAGCTGCGCGGCAGCGTGGTGCTGGTCGACTTCTGGACCTTCTCCTGCGTCAACTGCACCCGTACCATCCCCCACCTCCGGGCTCTCCTCGACCACTACCGCGACCGCGGCCTGGTGATCGTGGGCGTGCACTCGCCCGAGTTCGACTTCGAGAAGGACCCCGCCAACGTCGCCGCCGCGGTGCGCCGGCTGGGGGTGACCTGGCCGGTCGCGCTCGACAGCGCCATGGCCACCTGGAACGCCTACGGCAACCAGTACTGGCCCGCCGAGTACCTGGTCGACCGCCAGGGCCGGCTCGCCTACGTCCACGCCGGCGAGGGCGAGTACGCCGGCACCGAGAACGCGGTGCTGCAGCTCCTGGGCGGCGGCGCCACCGCCGCGCCCGCGGCCACGGGCGGCGCCACCCCGGGCTCCGACACCACCCCCGAGCTGTACGCCGGCAGCCTCCGCGGCAGCCTCGGCGACGGCGAGGAGTACGGCGCCCAGGGCACCCGGGTCGACTATCCGGACCGCGGCGACCCCCGCGCCCGCGACCTCCCGACCGTCGCCGGGGGCTGGGTAGACCGCGCCGAGTACCTCGAGGCGGCGACCGCCGGACATGTGCGGCTGCGCTTCCACGCCGGCGACGTGTACGTGGTCGGGGGCAGCGCGTCGGGCGCGCCGCTGCGGGTGGGGGTGACCCTCGACGGCGCCCCGGTGCCGGCGGCGGGGCGCGGACCCGACCTCGCCGCCGGCGGGCTCACCGTCGGTGGCCCCGACCTGCGCCACGTGCTCCAGGGCGTCACCCCGGGCGACCATGTCATCGACCTGGCGGTGCCCGCCGGCTTCCGCCTCTACACCTTCACCTTCGGCTGAGCCGGCACCCAGGGCATGGTCGCGCTCCCCACCCTCGTCGCCACCTTCATCGCCGGGCTGGGCTCGTTCCTGAACCCCTGCTCGCTGCCGCTGCTCCCCGCCTACCTCTCCTACGCCGGCGGCATCTCCGCCGCCGACCTCGCCGACCCCGAGAGGCGCCGGAGCCACCGCGGGCGCCTGGTCGGGGGCACGCTGCTGTTCGTCGCCGGCTTCGGCACCGTCTTCGTCCTCCTCGGCATCGGCGCCGGCGGGCTCGGCCGGCAGGTCCGGCAGGCGCAGCGGCCGGTGGAGATCGCCGGGGGGGCGGCGATGGTGGTGCTGGGGCTGGCGCTCGCCGGGGTGCTCCGGGGCGGCTGGCTGGAGCGGGGCGCCCGCCTCGAGCTGCCCGCGCGGGTGCGTGCCGCCGGGCTCTGGGCGGCGTTCCCGCTCGGAGCGGTCTTCGCCATCGGCTGGACCCCCTGCGTCGGCCCCTACCTGGCCTCGGCGCTCACCCTCGCCGCGGTGAGCTCGCATGTCGCCGCCGGGGCGCTGCTGCTCGGCGCCTACGCCCTCGGCCTGGGGCTGCCCTTCGTGATCGCCGCGCTGCTGTACGCCTCGCTGCCGGACCTGGGGCGGCGCCTGGCTCGCGTCGCCGTCCCCGCCGCCCGCGCCGGTGGGGTGCTGGTCGCCGCCCTCGGGGTTCTCCTGCTCAGCGGCCAGTACTCGCGGCTGACCTCGCTGCTGGCCTCGCTCTCGGTCCCCCACGGCGGCTAGCGGCCGTGCGACAGGGCCGCCAGGCTGCTCCCCGGCCGCCAGGTGCGAAGATCGTCTGCGAGTGCGCTGATCGACCCCGGTGAAGGAGCAACCGCATGGTGGAGGATCGCTTCGGGGCGCGCGCCGCTCTCGGCGGCGTCGAGGGGGTGGAGATGTACCGGCTCGACCGGCTCGCCGCCCTGGGTGTCGCCGACCCGTCCGGCCTCCCGGTCACGGTCAAGATCCTCCTGGAGAACCTGCTCCGCCACAGCGGCGAGCGCCACGTCGTGGACGGCGACGTCGAGGCGCTGGCCCGCTGGGCGCCGGGCGCCGGCGCCGACGAGCGCGAACGCGCGTTCACCCCCGCACGGGTGCTGCTGCAGGACTTCACCGGCGTGCCCGCCGTCGTCGACCTCGCCGCGATGCGCTCGGCGATGACCCGGGCGGGCGGCGACCCCTCCCTGGTCGACCCCCTGGTGCCCGTCGACCTGGTGGTCGACCACTCCGTCCAGGTCGACGCCTTCGGCACGGCGCAGGCGTACGGCGCCAACCTCGAGCGCGAGTACGAGCGCAACCGGGAGCGCTACGAGCTGCTGCGCTGGGCCCAGCAGGCCTTCAACGGCTTCCGGGTGGTGCCACCGGGCATGGGCATCGTCCACCAGGTCAACCTGGAGTACCTGGCCTCGGTGGTGGCGCTGCGCGCGCAGGGGGACGGCCGTGTCGCCTTCCCCGACACCCTGGTGGGCACCGACTCCCACACCCCCATGGTCAACGGCATCGGCGTGCTCGGCTGGGGGGTCGGGGGCATCGAGGCCGAGGCCTGCCTGCTCGGCCAGCCGCTCTTCCTTCTCACCCCGGTGGTGGTCGGAGTCCGCTTCCACAACGCGCTGCCGCCGGGGGTCACCGCCACCGACCTGGTGCTCACCCTCACCGAGCTGCTCCGCCACCACGGAGTTGTAGGCAAGTTCGTCGAATTCTGCGGCACCGGGCTGTCGGCGCTGACCGCCGCCGACCGGGCCACCATGTCGAACATGTCGCCCGAGTTCGGTGCCACCGCATCGCTCTTCCCCGTGGACGACCAGACCCTCCGCTACCTTCGAGAGAGCGGCCGCGACCCCGGGCACGTCGACCTGGTCGAGCGCTACTGCCGCGAGCAGGGCATGTTCCGCACCGACGAGGAGGAGCCGCCGCGCTTCAGCGAGATGGTCGAGCTCGACCTCGCCAGCGTGGAGCCGAGCCTCGCCGGGCCGAGCCGGCCCCAGGACCGGGTCGCCCTGAGCCGGGTGTGGCAGTCGTTCTGCGCCAAGTTCGGCGGGGCCGGCGGCGGCCCCGGCAACGGCACCGTCGCCGAGGAGCTCAGCACCCTCGAGAGCGAGGGGGGCAGCCCCCACCCCGCCGAGGTGGTCACGGGGCGCCGCCGCGGTGACGGCATCAGGGCGCTCACCAACGGCTCGGTGGTGATCGCCGCCATCACCTCCTGCACCAACACCTCCAACCCCTCGGTGATGATCGGCGCCGGGCTGCTGGCGCAGCGCGCCGTCGCGCGCGGCCTGCGCCTCCCGGACCACGTCAAGACCAGCCTCGCCCCGGGCTCTCGGGTGGTCACCGACTACCTGGAGCGCGCCGGCCTGCTCGAGCCGCTGAACGCGCTGCGCTTCAACCTGGTCGGCTACGGCTGCACCACCTGCATCGGCAACAGCGGACCGCTCCCCGAGGCGGTCGCGGAGAAGGTCGAGGACCACGACCTCGCGGTGGTCGCGGTGCTCTCCGGCAACCGCAACTTCGAGGGGCGCATCCATCCCCAGGTCAAGGCCTCGTACCTCGCGTCGCCGCCGCTGGTGGTGGCCTTCGCGCTCGCCGGCACCGTGAACGTCGACCTCACCACCGACCCGCTCGGCCACGACCGCGACGGCGTCCCGGTGATGCTCGACGAGATCTGGCCCAGCTCGGAGGATGTCGCCGCGGTGATGCGCGACGTGCTGGGCAGCGAGATGTTCGACCGCGAGTACTCGCGCATCTTCGACGGCGACGATCACTGGCGGCTGCTCCCCGCGCCCACCGGTTCGATGTTCGCGTGGCAGCCCGACTCGACCTACGTGCGCGAACCGCCGTTCTTCACCGACCAGTCGCCGGAGCCCCACGCCCCCGGCGACATCGAGGGGGCGCGGGTGCTCGCCCTGCTCGGCGACTCCATCACCACCGACCACATCTCGCCGGCGGGGGTGATCGCGCGGAACAGCCCGGCCGCCCGGTACCTGACCGAGCACGGCGTCGAGCTGCGCGACTTCAACACCTACGGGGCGCGGCGCGGCAACCACGAGGTGATGGTGCGCGGTACCTTCGCCAACATCCGGCTGCGCAACCGGCTCGCCGGCGGCCGCGAGGGCGGCGTCACCGAGCACCTGCCCAGCGGCGAGGTCACCACCATCTTCGACGCGGCGACGCGCTACCAGGCGGAGGGCACGCCGCTGCTGCTCGTCGCCGGCCGCGAGTACGGCTCGGGCTCGAGTCGCGACTGGGCGGCGAAGGGCCCGCTGCTGCTGGGGGTGCGCGCCGTGATCGCCGAGTCGTACGAGCGCATCCACCGGGCCAACCTGGTGGGCATGGGCATCCTGCCGCTGCAGTTCCAGCCCGGCGAGAGCGCCGAGTCGCTGGGGCTCAGCGGTCGGGAGACCTACACCCTGCGCGGCATCGCCGGCGGCCTCGCCCCCGGCGGCGAGGTGGAGGTCGCGGCGCGCACCGCCGGCGGCTCGGAGATCGCCTTCACCGTGGTGGCGCGGCTGGACAGCCTCACCGACGTCGACTACCACCGCCACGGCGGGGTGCTTCCGCTGGTGCTGCGGCAGCTGATGAGCAGGAGCTGAGGGCTGGAGCTGGTCCTCGGGCCCGTCGTCCGGCACCTCGGTGCCGGCGAGGCCACGGTGTGGGTGGAGACCGACGCGCCCTGCAGCGTGGAGATCCTCGGCTGCCGGGCGCGCAGCTTCGCCGTCGGGGGCCGTCACTACGCGCTGGTGGTGGTCGACGGCCTGACCCCCGGCGTGGCCACCCCGTACCAGGTGCGGCTCGACGGCGAGGTGCGCTGGCCGCAGCCCTCGTCGCCCTTCCCGCCGAGCGTGCTGCGCACCCCGGGCCCCGAGGGGGTGCGGCTGGTCGTGGGCTCCTGCCGGGTCGGGCATCCCCACCGCCCGCCCTACACGCTGATGCCCCGGGACCACCCCGACGGCCACGGACCCGACGCCCTCGAGGCGCTCGCCCTGCGCATGGCGGGCCAGCCCCACGAGCGCTGGCCGCACCTGCTGCTCCACATCGGTGACCAGGTCTACGCCGACGAGCTGCCCCCGGCGACCGCGGCGCTGGTGCGGCGCCGTCCGTCACCCGGGCCGCCGCGGGACCAGGCGGTCGAGCTGGAGGAGTACCGCAGCCTCTACGTGGAGTCGTGGAGCCCCCCCGCCGTCCGCTGGCTGCTCTCCACGGTCGGCAACCTCATGCTCTTCGACGACCACGAGGTGCACGACGACTGGAACACGTCCCTCGCCTGGCTCGAGCAGATGCGCGCCCACCCCTGGTGGCAGCGGCGGATCGTCTCCGCGATGGCGAGCTACTGGCTCTACCAGCACCTCGGCAACCTCGGCGCCGCGGAGGCCCGCGACGACCCCCGCCTCGCCGCCGCCCTCGCCGCCGGCGACGCCACCGCGGTGGTGCTCGAGCTCGCCGCCGACGCCGCGGGCCATCCCCACCGGTGGCGCTGGAGCCACGCCCACGAGCTCCCCCACACCCGCGTCGTGGTCGTCGACTCGCGGGCGGCGCGGGTGCTCGAGCCGGAGGGCAGGGCGATGCTCGACGGCCCCACCGAGGAGTGGCTGAGGGACCGGCTCCGGGGTGACGTCGATCACCTGCTGCTGGTGAGCTCGCTGCCGGTGCTGCTGCCTCCCGCACTCCACCACCTCGAGCGCTGGAACGAGCGCGTCTGCGCCGGCGCCTGGGGACGGGCGGCGGCGCGCGGCGGCGAGCGGCTGCGGCAGGCCCTCGACCTCGAGCACTGGGCGGCCTTCGGGCGCAGCCTGCACGGCCTCGTCGACGGGGTCACCGAGGTCGCCGCCGGCCGCCGCGGCGCCGCGCCCTCGTCGCTCGTCCTGGTCGGCGGCGACGTCCACTTCGGCTACGTCTCGCGGGCCCGCTGGCCGGGCTCGGAGGCGGCCACGCCGGTGCACCAGGTGGTCAGCTCGCCGCTGCGCAACCCGCTGCTCCCGCGGCTGCGTCGTGAGGTGCGGGCCA
>JAQBPI010000008.1 GCA_028287605.1 Chloroflexota bacterium | reverse complement strand
GGGAGCTCGCCCAGGGTGCCGGCGGCGAGGAGCTGGCCGTAGCTGCTGACGATGGTCAGGGGCCGGCGGAGCTCGTGGAGGGTGACCCCCATCGGCGTGGTGGCAAAGGGGTCGTCGGGCGTGGCCGCCGCCGCCGGGGCGCTGCCCTGCGGCTCGATCGCCCCGGCGACCGCCCGGGTCGCGAGGCGCCGAGCCACCCCGGCGAAGGCGGCGGCGGTGGCGGCGGCGTCGGGAGCGATGCCGTTGCTGCCCCGGTCGAGAGCGTGGACGGAGCGGCGGAGCGCCTCGATGGCGCTGAGCACCACCTCGAGGCGGCCGGGCAGTCCGTCGCGCTCGGCGGCGTCGATCCCGGCGAGCGCCGCCAGCGGCTCGAGCCGTCCGGCGGCGGCGGCGGCGACCGCCTCGACGAAGCGCTCGCCCTCGGCGGCGGGCACCGTGGGCGCGATCCTGCCCTCCGCCATCAGCTCCGCCGGCCACGCCCGGGCGAGGTCCGGCAGCCGCTCGCGCAGGAGGGCGGAGAGTCGCGTCCCCAGTCCGGCCTCCGTCGCGGCCGCGTGTGCAGTCATCCTGGGGCAGTGTAAAGGAGGGTCACCACGGACCCGTCGATGTTGCGACATCGTGTCCCGCAGGCTGTGTCACGGCGACACCGGTGCAAACGGACGTTCGCAGCGGCGCCATTTGGAGAGATTCCAAATCAGCCTATACTTGCCGACCTGTCACGAAGCCCACAGGGCTGCGAGGAGCACCGATGAGCGAGAAGCGCCCAGCGACCACCACGGACGCCGGCATCCCGGCACCCAGCGATGACCATTCGCTCTCCGTGGGACCCAACGGCCCGCTGCTCCTCCAGGACCACTACCTGATCCAGAAGATGGCCCAGTTCAACCGGGAGCGCGTCCCGGAGCGGGTGGTCCACGCCAAGGGCGGCGCCGCCCACGGCCACTTTGAGGTGACCGACGAGGTCACCCGGTGGACGAAGGCCGCCTTCCTCGGCCAGGTCGGCAAGAGGACCCCGGTGTTCCTGCGCTTCTCCAGCGTGGCCGGCGAGCTCGGCTCGGCGGACTCGCAGCGCGACCCGCGCGGCTTCGCGATCAAGTTCTACACCGAGGACGGCAACTACGACCTGGTGGGGAACAACACCCCGGTCTTCTTCATCCGCGACCCGCAGAAGTTCTCCGACTTCATCCACTCGCAGAAGCGGCGCGCCGACACCAACCTGCGCGACCACAACATGCAGTGGGACTTCTGGACCCTGACCCCGGCCTCGGCGCACCAGGTCACCTTCCTCATGAGCGACCGGGGCACGCCGCGCAGCTGGCGGACCATGAACGGCTACGGCAGCCATACCTTCATGTGGGTGAACCGGGGCGGCGAGCGCTTCTGGATCAAGTACACGTTCAAGACCGACCAGGGCATCGAGAACTTCACCGACGCCGAGGCCGGTGCGATGGTGGCGGAGGATCCCGACCATCACATCCGCGACCTGTCCACCAACATCCAGAACGGCAACCCGCCCTCCTGGACCATGTTCGTGCAGGTGATGAACTTCGACGACGCCCCCGGCTACCGGTTCAACCCCTTCGACCTCACCAAGGTCTGGCCGCACGGCGACTACCCGCTGATCGAGGTCGGCCGGCTGGTGCTCGACCGCAACCCCGAGAACTACTTCGCCGAGGTGGAGCAGGCGGCCTTCGAGCCCGCCAACATGGTGCCGGGGATCGGTCCCAGCCCCGACAAGATGCTCCAGGGCCGGCTCTTCAGCTACCCGGACACCCACCGCTACCGCATCGGTGCCAACTACCTGCAGCTGCCCATCAACCGTCCGCTGAACCAGGTGAACAGCTACAACAAGGACGGCGCGATGCGGTACCAGAGCCACGGCGACCCGGTCTACGCGCCGAACAGCGCCGGCGGCCCCCACGCCGACACCGAGTACGGCGCCGAGCCGAGCTACCAGGTCAGCGGCGAGATGGTGCGCACCGCCTCCGTGCTCCACCGCGACGACGACGACTTCGTCCAGCCGCGGGCGCTGTGGGAGAAGGTGCTCTCCCCGGTCGACCGCGAGCACCTGATCGGCAACATCGCCGGTCACATGAGCAAGGGCCTCACGCCCGAGATGGTCACGCGGGTCATCGCCTACTGGACCGCCGTGCACCCGGACCTGGGCGCGGGTGTCGCCCGGGCGGTGAACCGCGCGCCCCAGCCGGTGGGATCGTCGGCCGGCAGCTGAATCCCGGGCCGGTCGAGGTTCGCGTCCGGCCGCTCTGCCGCCGGTGGAGATTCGAGCATCCCCACCGGCGCGCAGAACCCGCGAGCATCTCCACCGGCCGCAGAGCAGCCGTGGCCCTCAGCCCTCCGGCCGGCCCCGGAACGGCTCGCGGAACGCGGTCTGCTCGGCGACGAAGACGAGGTCGATGTCGCGGACCGGGCCGTTGCGGTTCTTGGCGACGATCAGCTCGGTGATGGAGCGGTCGACCTCCTGGTCGTGCATCCCCTTGCGGTAGAGGAAGAGCACGATGTCGGCGTCCTGCTCGATGGAGCCGGAGTCGCGCAGGTCGCTGAGCTGCGGCTTGCGGTCGGTGCGGCGCTCGGACTCGCGGGAGAGCTGCGACAGTGCGAGCACCGGGGTCTGGAGCTCCTTGGCGATCGACTTCAGTCCCGAGGAGATGTCCGACACCTCCTGCACCCGCGACTCCTGGCGGCCGCCGCGCATCAGCTGCAGGTAGTCGACAACGATCAGCTTGATGCCGTACTGCGCCTTCATCCGGCGCGCCCGGCTGCGCAGCGCGTTGATGGAGAGCGCCGGGGTGTCGTCGATGTAGAGGTCCGCCTGGGTGAGCCGGTCCATCGCCTGGGCGATGCGCGAGAACACCGCGGCGTCGGCCTGCCCGGTCTTGAGCAGGAAGGAGTCGACCTTCGCCTCGCTGCAGAGCAGGCGCTGCACCAGCGACTCCTTCGACATCTCGAGGGAGAAGATGCAGGTGGGCTGGTGGGCGAGCACCGAGGCGTTGCGGGCGACGTTGAGGGCGAAGGCGGTCTTGCCCACCGAGGGACGGGCGGCGAGGATGATCAGCTCGCTCGGCTGCAGCCCCTGGGTGACCTGGTCGAGCTCGCTGAAGTTGGTCGGCACCCCGGTCACGAACTGGCGCTTGCCGAGCAGCGTCTCGAGCTGGGTCCAGGTGTCCTTGAGCACCGGGGCCACGTGGGTGGCCTCGGTGACCCGGCGCTGGTCGGCGAGCCCGTAGACGCGCTGCTCGGCGCGGTCGACCGCCTCGGTGGCGCTCAGCGACTCGTCGAAGCCGAGCGTGGCCAGGTCGCCCCCGGCGGTGATCAGCCGGCGCTTGAGCGCCTGCTCGTAGACGATGTCGGCCCAGTGCTGGATGCTCGCGGCGGTGAAGACGCTGGCGCTCAGCTCGGCGAGGTACTCGACGCCCCCGGCCTGGGCGAGCGCCCCGTTCCGCTCCAGCTGGGAGCGGAGCATGAGCGGGTCGATCGGCTGCCCCTGGTCGGCGAGGATCAGCGAGGCGCGGTAGATGTGACCGTGCCGCTCCGCGTAAAAGTCCTCGGGCACGAGCCGGTCGCGCACCATCGCCACCGCGTTGGGGTCGAGCATCAGCGCCCCCAGCACCGAGACCTCGGCCTCGTGGTCGTGGGGGAGCGTCCTCCCGACCGCGGGCGTCGAGGTGATCACCACCCCCCCTCCGCCGGCACCCCCGGGTGGGGCGGTGGGATCACTTGGCGGCGACGACCACGCGCAGCGTCGCCGTCACCTCGGCGTGGAGGTTGAGGGTGACCTCGTGGGGGCCCAGCGAGCGGATCGGGGGCTCGACCTCGATCCTGCGCTTGTCGACGTCGATGCCCGCCTCGCGCTTGAGCTGCTGCGCGATGTCGGCGTTGGTCACCGAGCCGAAGAGGCGGCCGCCCTCGCCCGCCTTGGCGTAGAGGGTGACGGTGATGCGGCGCAGCCGGTTCTCGATCTCGCGGGCGTCGGTGAGCGCCTTCTCGGCCCTCCGCCGTGCCGCCTCCTCCCGCTGGCGGATCTGGTCGACGACCTTGTCGTCGGCGACCACGGCGAGATGCTTGGGGAAGAGGTAGTTGCGAGCGAACCCCGGAGACACCTCCTTGACGTCGCCGGGCTTTGCAGTTCCCGTCACTTCCTGCAGGAACAGTACCTTCAACGTGTCACTCCGGAGGTCCGCTGGTCGGCGGGGGGTGAGATGGTGGCGTCGGCCTCCCACGACCAGCGCCGGTGCGAGAACGCGGGGTCGCCGGCGGCGGAGGCGGGCAGGCCGGTGCCGCCCGCGTCGGTCTCGGGGTCGGCGCGGCGGCGTTCGAGGGGCAGGCGGCGGCTGAGGGCGACGGCGACGCGTCTGCCCGCCTCGACGTCCTTGTCGAAGCGGCTCTCGTGGTGGCGGATGGCGGCCTCGTGCTCGGCGACCACCGCGTCGGGGGCGGCCCCGATGAAGAGGCGGCTGGCGAGCAGGCTCAGGGCGAGGATGTCCATCTCGCCGACCACCGGGATCCACGCCGGGAGGTTGATGTAGGGGGTGACGATGAGTCCCAGCGCGGCGCCCATTGCCGCCTTGTTGCGCACCGGCACCCGCGGGTCGAGCCAGAGGCAGTAGGCGAGCTTGAGGTTGCGTGGGAGGTCGAGCAGGAGGCGCTTCAGGAAGCGCGCGCGTCCGAGCATGGGGGGCATATGGTACTCACCCGGGTCGTGGAGACTGCGCGGTCAGCTCTCCTCGAGCAGCTCGGGGCGGTCGTGCAGCCAGGCCTCGGCCGCGACGGCGTCGCCCGGCGGGATCTCCCCCTCGAGCACCGCCTCGGTCAGCGCGTGCAGCACCCGCCCCACCCACGGCCCCTGGCCGCGGGCGCCGAGCCGCATGATCGTCCCGCCGTCGAGGGGCGGCCCCATCCGGGAGACCCCGCCGCCCCGGTCGAGCCGCTCCATGCGCTCCGCGAGCCCGTCGATCTCCGCCGTGCCCGGGTAGGAGGAGGCCAGGGTGTCGGCGCGGGCGACGTCGAGCAGCGTCGCCCGCAGGGGTCCCGCGGCGCGGATCAGGCGGCGCACCGCGGCGTCGCCGTGGGTGTCGTGCTGGTACTGGATGGGGCGGAGGTGGAGCCGCACCAGGGTGGCCACGTCGCAGATCTGGTCGCCGCTGAAGCGCAGCTCGCCGAGGATCCTCTCGGCCATCTCCGCGCCCACCTGGGGGTGGTCGTGGAAGGTGTGGCGCCCGTCCTCGGCGATCGCGTGGGTGGGCGGCTTGCCGACGTCGTGCAGGAGCACCGCGAGCCGGGTGACCAGGTCGGGCGGCGCCGCGTCGAGGCCGTGCATGGTGTGGTCGAAGACGTCGTAGCAGTGGTAGCCGCTCTGCTCCACGCCCGCCATCGCCTCCAGGTCGGGGAGGACCTGGGCGAGCAGGCCACCCTGGTGGAGCACCTCCATGCCGGCGCGGGGATGCGGCGAGGTGAGCAGCCGGGCGAGCTCGTCGCGGATGCGCTCGGCGCTGAGGATGCGGGCGCGGGGGGCCTGCTCGCGCATCGCCTCCAGCACCCCGGCGGCGAGGCCGAAGCCCAGCTGGGCGACGAAGCGGGCGCCGCGGAACATCCGCAGCGGGTCCTCGCCGAAGGTGTCGGCCGGGTCGAGCGGGGTGCGCAGCACCCCGGCGTGGAGGTCGGCGAGCCCGCGCCCGGTGACGTCGAGCACCCGGCCCTCGAAGTCCTGGGCGAGCGCGTTCACGGTGAAGTCGCGCCGCCGGATGTCCTCCTCCAGGGTGCCGGGCTCGACGGCCGGCTTTCGCGACTCGGGGTCGTAGCGCTCGCGGCGGGCGCGCACCGCCTCGACGATGAAGCCGTCGCCGCGCACCTGCACGGTGCCGAAGCGCTCGAACTGTTGTGGTCTGTTCCAGCCGAAACGGTGCGACAGCTGCGTGAGCAGGTCGACGGCGCCGTCCCCGACGACCAGCAGGTCGATGTCCTTGCTGACCCCCCGGCCGAGCAGGCGGTCGCGCACGAACCCGCCCACCATGTAGGCCTCCACGCCGAGCTCGGCGGCGGCGGTGTGCAGCCCGTCGAGGACCTCGTCGGTGTCCACCGCCGGCCGCACCACGCGCAGGTCAGCCACCGGCGAGCACCTCCCCGAGGCTCACCCGCTCGCCGCCGGCCGGTCGCTGCAGCAGCACCAGGGCGAGCACCGCGGCGGCGGCGGCGCAGAGGCCGGCGCCGAAGAAGACGGCGTGGAGCTCGTCGACCACCGCCGCGGTCGCCAGCCGGTCGTAGGCGGGACAGTGCGCCGGGGTGTGCGGGCAGAGGCGGACCGGCGACGGGATGTGCGCGGAGGCGGCGTAGAAGCGGCGCAGCCCCACCGCGGTGAGCGCGGCCAGGCCGACCAGCATCCCCACCATCCGCGCCACCACCACCAGCGCCGAGGCGAGGCCGTGGAGCGAGCCGCGCACCGCACCCAGCACCGCGGCGTTGACCGGGGCGATGGCGAGGCCGAAGCCGAGGCCGCAGAGGGCGAGCTCGAGGTCGGCGCCGCCGAGGGGGGCGTGCCATCCCAGCAGCACCGCGTGCTCGCCGAGGGTGCCCGCGGTCCAGCCGCCGAGCAGCAGGAACATGCCCGCGCTCAGGAGCATCCCGAACCCGGCGGTGACCCGGTGCGAGAGCCGCTCGCAGACCAGGCCGCCGAGCACCGCACCCACCGGCACCGCGGCGAGGAAGCGCACCAGCACCAGAGCCGCCTGCACCTGCGAGTCGGGGAAGCGGGTCGCCCGGGCGAAGAGGGGCACGTCGACCAGCGCCGCCATCAGCGCGGCGCCGGCGCAGAGGTTCACCAGCAGGGCGCCGTAGGCGGCGGGATGGCGGAGCGCGGCAAAGGGCACCAGCGGGTCGTCGCGGCGCCGCTCGAGCAGGAGGAAGAGCACCGCGGCGGCGGCGGCGACGGCAAGGAGCGCGGGCGCGCTGTCGCCCACCACCTGGCGGCTGGGGTCGGCGCCGGCGAAGGCGACGATGACGCAGCCGAGCACCGCGCCGAGCAGCAGGGCCCCGGGCCAGTCGGCGGCGCGCAGCAACGCCGGGGTGCGGCGCAGCGGCAGCAGCGGCCGCACCCCCCACGGGGCGGCCAGCTCCCAGGCCACGAAGGCGGCGAGCAGCCCGGCGGCGGCGAGGGCCAGCGGGGTGGTCAGCGCGCTGCTGCCGAGCAGCGGCGAGTAGAGCTGTCCGAAGCTGTCGCTGGTGGCCAGCGCGTCGGGCTGGAGCAGGGCGAGCAGGGCGGCGGCGGCCGCGGCGGCGAGCAGCACGCCGCCGGCGAGGTCGGCGCGGCCCGTCCTGCCCGAACTCCGCCGGGCCGTCTCGCCGGCGGCCGGCCGGAAGCCGGCGGCCAGCACCATCGCCACCGGCAGGTTCACCCAGAAGATGGTCCGCCAGCTGCTCACCGCCACGATCGCGGCGCCGTAGAGCGGGCCGATCACGCTGCCCAGCTCCTGGACGGCGCCGACCACGCCGAGGGGCACGCCGCGGCGCTGTGGCGGCCAGGTGTCGGCCACCAGCGCCAGGGTGACCGGCACCAGCCCGCCGCCGCCCAGCCCCTGCAGGGTCCGGCCCACCACCACCGCGCCGAGGGTGTGGGCGCTGGCGGTCACCGCCGAGCCGAGCGCGAAGACGGCGAGGCAGCCGAGCAGCACCGGCCGCCGGCCGTAGAGGTCGGAGAGCCGGCCCAGCAGCGGCAGCACCACCACGTAGCCGCAGAGGAAGCCGCTGACGATGGGCGCCGCCTGCTGGAGCTGGTCGAGGCTCAGCCCGACGTCGCGCATGATGCTGGGCAGGGCGAGCACCACCACGTAGGTGTCGGCCGCGGCGAGCAGCACCGCGGCGCCCGCCACCGCCAGCCGCCGCACCCCGCCGCGGGCGGCGTCCGCCCCGGCCTCCGGCGTCGCCGGGCCCTCCGTCAGCGCCTCAATGGGGAGGAGGGGTGATCTGGACGGTCTCGCCATACCTGTCCAGTATCAGCGTGTAGGTGCTCGACTGGTGGGCGTCGAAGAAGGGGCCGGTGAGCACCACCCGGCGCACCTGGTGGCTCCCCGGGACCATGCCGATGCGGCCCTGCACGTCCTTGGAGGCGTCGGCGCTGGTGAGCAGGTCGGCCACCGGCTTCCCCGGCAGGGTGACCGTCACCTCGTCGAGCTGCTCGCCGTTGAGGCGGTCGCGGCCGTCGCTGCTCGCGTCCTTCGCGTCGGTCAGCAGCGAGCTGAGCCCGGCCCGCGGGTCGAGCAGCCTCCCCGGGTCGCCGAAGCCGTACTTGGTGGGGTCGGTGGCCTCGTAGGTGGTGCTGAAGGGCAGCTTGACGTAGAAGGTGCCGCCGGACGAGACCACGCCGAGGCGCAGCGGCAGGCCGTTGAAGACCACCTGCAGGCTGCCCTGCACCGCGTTGGGCCGCTGGGCGTCGCCCTCCCCCGAGGTGACGAAGGTGCCCGACGCGGCGGTGGGGACGTCCTTCGCGGCGAGGGTGAAGTGGAGCGCCCCGGCGCCGTCCACCGCCGCCTTCCCCTCGCGGAGCAGGGCCCTGGCGTCGACCCCGCCGGAGCTCTGACCGCTGCCACAGGCGGCGCAGGCGAGCGCGAGGCCGAGGCCCAGCAGCGGTCGGGAATGGACGGTCATCAGCGGTCGGGAGTATAGAGAGTGGCCCGCTATACTCCGCGGACGTGACCGATCAGCCGACGCCCGCCGCGGTGTTCGGGGCAGCCGGAGCGCCGGTGCCGGTCGGCACCATCCTGCTCGCGCTCGGCGACAGCATCGCCGCGGGAATCGGCGCCTCCCATGTCAGCTCCGGCTGCATGACCGTGCTCCGCGACGCGCTCCAGGCCGGTGCCCCCGCCCTGACGCTGGTCAACCTGGCCATCCCCGGCGAGTCGAGTGCCTCGATGCTCCTCCCCAGCGGTCAGCTCGAGCGTGCCGAGCAGCTCATCGCCACGGCGGCGCACAGCGGCGGCCGGGTGGGCCCGCTGGCGATCTGCATCGGCGGCAACGACATCATGGAGGCGGCGCTGCTCGGCGACGACGAGGCGCTGCGCCAGTTCGAGGCCAACCTCTCCGAGATCCTGTCCCGCCTCGAGGCCGCGCTCCGGGCCACCGGCTCGTCGCTGATCGAGGTGGGCTGCATCCAGACCGTCTACAACCCCTTCGAGGCCGATGCCGTCGAGGGCGGCAACCACGGCGCCGAGGCGCACAGCATGGCCCCGCGCCGGTCGACCCGCGGGGGCTTCAACCGGGTCATCCGCAACGCCGCCGCCGCCCGCGGCCTCCGCCTCGTCGAGGTGAGCCGCCGCTTCCGGGGTCGCTGCGCCGAGCTCACCTGGGTGCGCAGCGGCGACATCCACCCCACCGACGGCGGCCACGCCCTGATCGCCGGCTTCTACCTCGAGGCCTGCACCGCGGAGTAGCCGGCTCGGCGGACGTCAGGGTCGGAAGGGGTCGCCTACCGTGCCTCGGGGCTCCCCGGATCATCGACGGCGGCGAGCCGCGCCACCAGGTCCTGCCCGCTGACGCCGCGGATGCGCAGCTCATCGATCGCCAGACGGACGATGGCGCTGGTGGAGAGACGGACACCATCCTGGAGAGCATCCGCCTCGACACCGCGGAGCCACCGGCGCTGGACGGGGTTGATGTAGACGGAGAGCCGGCGCTCGGCTTGACGCACCGCGTTCGCCTGGGGCGCAGGAGGCGTCTCGTCGAGACCGATGGTGTGCGCAGCGAGGTCCATGTGGCTCCTTTCAGGGAGCCTGTCTGCTCCCCGACCGGGGGACGGGGTCCTCGGCCCCTCCGGGAGCGTGCCCATGTGCTCAGGTGCCCCGGCACATGTGGTGCCATGGGGCCGCTCAGCCCGTGGTCCCTGGAGGGCCGGTGACGGATCGAGACGTCTGAGTGTGGATCAGGCCGTTCGAGCCGTCCCGCGCCGTCACGCCTCTGTTGCCGGATCACCATCAGGGACTGACGTCTCGACCGGTGGACCATCGGCGAGGTTCTGCCAGCGGACACCCTGGGAGCGCAGCTCGTCGATGGCCAACCGGACGATCGCGCTGGCACTGAGGCGGACATCGTCTCGGAGGGCGTCTGCCTCGACACCGCGCAGCCAGCGGCGCTGGGTTTCATCGAGGTAGACGACGAGGCGGCGCTCGGCCTGTCGTGCGGCGTTGCGCTGAGCCCGACCAGGGCCGAGCCCGTCCCTCGCCAGGACGGCGCGATCCCGTGATGCCGGTGGGGACATGCCGAGCACCCCACTGGAGCGAGCGGAGGACCCCATTCCGGCGATTACCCCAAATGCAGCAAACGCTTCAGGATCACGATGGTAACCCCGGGTGCCGTCCTCCGCAAGGGTGCTCTGTCAGGGGCCGTTCCGAGAATTCCGACCG
>JAQBPI010000003.1 GCA_028287605.1 Chloroflexota bacterium | reverse complement strand
TGACGAAGGCGGAAACGAAAAAAGTTCAGGAGCTAGCCATCGCGGGTTTTCGCGCCGGCGCACGGCTGCGGCGAGCCGGCCACGGCGGGGAGCGTCGGCGAGGGCGACCCTCCCGGCGTGGCCGTCGCCGCAGGGCTCGGGCTCGGGCTCGGGCAGGGTGCCGGTGTCTCGCTGGCGGTGAAGCGGATGCTCCGGTCCACCGTGTCCGCGACCTGCTCGAGGGTGGTGAACTGCGCCGTCCCCCTGGCGACGTAGGTCAGGGTGTAGCCGATGCCGTCGTGGAAGAAGCCGAGGAGGGTGGTCTGCGCCGGCTCGCCGGTGCTGGTGTAGGAGAAGCGCACCCTGAGCGCCGGGCCGCCGGCGATCTGCACCACGGTGGGAGCGGGGAGGCTCTCCGGCACGCCGGTGTCGTTGATGCCGTTGTCGTCGGTGTAGTGCTGGGTGAGCAGCTGGGTCAGGCTGCCGCTGTCGGTGATGCGGCGCAGCCTGCCGACCATCCGCTGGGTGGGGTCGCTGATGGTGTAGTCGGGCGGCGTGCTGTCGGTGCTCGGCGCCGCGTTCCAGGAGAGCGGCCGTCGCAGGCTGACCGGCGCCACCGGCTGGGCGCTGTCGTTGGTGAAGGAGAGGGTGTCCTCGATGCTCGCAGGGTGGCGGGTCGCCAGGACGAGGGCGGCCGCGCCGATGACGGCGAGGGGGAGCAGCCCGATCGGCACCAGCCAGGCGCGCTGGACGCGGCCGCCGCCCGTGCTCAGCCGGCCGAGCTCGGCCTCGGTCGCCGGCCGGCGGAACTGGCAGCGCCGGCAGACCAGCACCCGCCGGCGCCCCACCGGGGTGAGGCGATAGCCGAGCAGCCCCAGGAAGCGCATCTCATCGACCACGTCCTGCGCGGCGTGCTCGTGGCAGTTGGGGCAGTCGAGCCAGCCTCCGCCGCGGACGCGGTCGATGGAGCGGAGACCGGCGACGAACACGGCGCCGGATTGTAGGCTCACGCCTCTCTGCGCGGGCGTGCAGCGCCTCAGCCGCGGATCAGGGGCAGGGGATCGACCGGCGTCTGTCCCTGGCGCACCTCGAAGTGGAGGTGGGGTCCGGTGCTGTTGCCGGTGGAGCCGCTGAGGCCGATGCCCTGTCCGGTGGCCACCCGCTGGCCGGCGGTGACGGCGAGCTGGGAGAGGTGGCCGTAGAGGGTGAAGAGGTTCCCGCCGTGATAGATCAGGACGTAGGTGCCGTATCCCACCGGCCGGCCGTCGGGCCCGGTGTTGGTGGTGGCCAGCACCACCGTGCCGGCGCTGGCGGCGCGCACCGCGGTGCCGGTGGCGATGCCGAGGTCGATGCCGGTGTGGAAGTGCGGGTAGTGGACGCCCTGGTAGGTGAAGGGAAACTCCAGGGCGAAGTCGGTGGGACCGAAGAGCTGGGTGATCGGCCCGGTGGCCGGCGGGTAGAGGTGGCCGGGGGCCAGCTGCACGGTGCCGCCGGAGGCGACGGCGGCGGCCTCCGCGGTGCGCTCCGCCCGGGTGACGGCGATCTCCTGGGTGAGCTCGGCGGCGCTGTCGGGATCGCCCGGGACGAGGTCGGCGACGATCACCGCCAGGCCGCCGAGGGCGTGGTACACGAGCCGGAGGGCGGGGGCGTCGGGGCCGAGGTCGGCGCCCGGGGTGGTGGGACGCACCGAGCTCACCCGGTACTGGAAGCCGCCGTACGAGGTGTCGACGTGGATGCTGTCGCCCACCACCGGGCTGGGGACGACCAGCGAGCTGCCACCCATCAGCACCATCGAGTGGGGCTCGCCGGGATAGCCGGTGCGGGCGTCGTGCCCCACCTCGTCGGGGTTCTGGCCGAGCCCCTCGACCAGGTTCACCGCCGCGGCGACCCGGGGCAGCCGCACCTGGGCGAGCACCGAGCCGTCGGCCAGCCGCGGGCGCAGGCTCAGGATGTGGGCGCTGGCGCCGCCCGCCGCGGTGAGCTGCTGTGCCGCGGCCGATGGGCTCGCCGGGGCATGCCCGGCGGAGCGGGTCCCATGGGGGGTGGCTCCGGCGGTGGAGACGGCGAGGATCCCGGCGACGGCTGCGCCGGTGGCCCCGAGGGCCATGAGGAGCCTGCCCGAGCGAGGACGGTGGAGGCGGGGAGCTGGGGGCATGCCACGAGCCAGAACGGGCCAAACCCTCCAACCCTTGCGGTCCGTGGGAACGTGTGATGGAACTGACCGATCGGGCGGCGCCTACACTACACTGCGGCGGCCGCATCCGCGCGGGCGCGGGGGGCGGCGGCGGGTGGCACGAGCGGCTGGCAGGAGGATGTGTGCGATGGCTGCTGTCGCCCATGCCTGAGGTGGTGCTCGCCTCGGGCGACGAGGCCAGCGGGCTGGCCACCATGCTCGGCACCCTGCTCGCCCAGAACGTCGAGCGCCATCCCGAGAAGTACCGCGACTTCCGCAGTGTCAACGCCTCGGTGGTGTTCGACATCACCGACCTCGGCTCGGCGGTGACGCTGACCTTCGACGGCGAGACCTGCACCGTCCTGGAGGGCGCGGTGGGCAGGCCGCGGCTGCGGCTGCGCACCGACTCGGCGACGCTGATGGGCCTGAGCCAGGTGCGCATCGGCGCCCTGGGGCTGCCCAACTACGTGGACCCCGCCGGCCGGGCGGTGCTGCAGGCCATGGCCACGGGGAGGCTGCGCATCCGGGGCATCCGCCACCTGACGACGCTCAACCGGGTCACCCGGCTGTTCTCGGTCGTCTAGAGCCTTCGACACGAGGGGTACCGGAGCTGTGTCCGACGAGAGGCTGCTGGTGCTCGGGGCGGGCACGATGGGGTCGCAGATCGCCCAGCAGGCGGCGCTCTGCGGGATCGAGGTCGACCTCGTCGACATCTCCGCCGACCAGCTCGGCCGTGCCCTCGAGCAGAACCGGCGGCTGCTCGAGAGCCGGGTCGCCAGGGGCAGGCTGGAGGCCGCCGACGCCGAGGTGGCGCTGGCGCGGGTCACCGCCACCGGCGACCTCCCCGCCGCCGCGGCGCGGTGCGACTGGGCGATCGAGGCGGTGCTCGAGCAGCTCGAGCCCAAGCGCCGGGCCTTCGCCGAGCTCGACCGGCACCTCCCCCCTCACGCCGGCATCGCCACCAACTCGAGCAACATCGTGAGCTCGCGGCTGGCGGACGCGACCGGCCGTCCCGAGCTCTGCTGCAATATGCACTTCTTCCACCCCGTGCTGGTGATGGACGTCTGCGAGGTGGTGCGCGGCCCGCACACCGCCGACAGCACCGCCCACCGCGCGGTGGAGTGGAGCCGGCGCATGGGCCGGGCCCCGGTGCTGATCGAGAGGGAGATCGACGGCTTCGTCGTCAACCGCATCCTCGGCGCGGCGTCCCGCGAGGCCTTCACCCTGCTCGCCGGTGGGGTGGCGACTGCTGCCGACATCGACGCCGCGGCGCGGCTGGGGCTGAACTGGCGGATGGGCCCGTTCCAGCTCGCCGACTTCAGCGGGCTCGACACCGTCCACGACGTCCGCCGCGACCGCTACGAGAGCTCCGGCACCCCGGGTGACCTGGCCACCGTCGACGTGCTCGCCCAGCTCATCGCCGAGGGCCGCCGCGGCCGCAAGAGCGGCAGGGGCTTCTACGACTACTCGACGGACCCGCCCACGCCGCTGCCGGTGCCCGGCATCGACTGACGTCCCGCCCGGCGCAGCTCGGCGAAGGCGGCCTCGGTGAGGGGCAGCCCGGTGGGCCGGCCGCAGGTGGGGACGTAGCCGCGGGTCCGCTGCTCGCTGCGCAGGTGATCGCAGGCCTCCGCGGGGAGCAGCTCGTGGCTGGCCGGCCAGAGCGGCGCCGTCGACAGCGGCCGGCGCTCGTAGCCGGGGCACATCGTGGCGTCGATCCTCGACCGGCTGAAGGGGCAGAGCGGGAACACGTAGCCCTCGGCGGTCATGCTCGGGTGGAGTCTTGCCCGCCGGTACCGCCGCCGTGAACCCCCCGTCTGGGTGGTCAGCGGCTGGCCGAGGAGGCCGGGAGCACCGCGGCGGCGGGGCGGGAGGTGCGCAGGCTCACCCCGCAGGCCCGGGCGGCGACGACCCCGACGGCGACCAGCACAAGGGGCATCACCCGGCCGGGCGCGGTGAGCGGGCGCCTGCCGATGTCGAGGACGAGATAGGCGGCGAGGTTCAGCATCATCCACCCGCAGGCGACGGTCGCCAGCCGCCGCTCTCGGGTCCGGACCGGGGCCGCAGCCCAGGCCACGGTCCACGCCAGCGCCGGCGCGAGCAGCGAGAGGTCGTGGGTCAGCAGGTGGGGGGCGGCGACCAGGGAGAGGGCGACCGCCCCCGCGAGCGATGGCTCGAGCAGGTCGGGACGGCGCCGGACGCGGTCGCCGAGCAGCCAGCAGGCGCCCACGGCGAGCATCGAGCAGGCCGCGGCCAGCGCCTGGGCGGTGGCGCCGTCGCGCAGCCAGGAGCCGAGGAGCCCGGTGAAGCCG
>JAQBPI010000248.1 GCA_028287605.1 Chloroflexota bacterium | reverse complement strand
CGCCCTCCTCGACGGCCGGGTCGCCGAGGGCGCGGCCCTGGACACCGCGCTGCCGGCGCTGCTCCGCGAGCTGCTCCGGCCGGCCCCCGACGCGGTGGTGGCGGTCACCGGCCCGGGGTCGTACACCGGGCTGCGCGCCGGCATGGCCGCCGCGCTCGGCGTCGCCCAGGCGCTGGCGCTGCCGCTCCACGGGGTCGGTGCCCTCCAGGTGGTGGCCTTCGCCGCTCCCCCCGGGACCGACGAGGTGGTCGCCGTGGCCGCCGCCGGGCGGGGCGGGGTGCACCTCGCCCGGCACCGCCGCGAGGGTGCCGGCTGGGTGCCGCTGGAGGCGGCGTGGCGTGGCGCGATCGCGGACGTGCGGCTCCCGGAGGGGACGGTCGGCGTCACCCTGGACGATCCGCCGCCGCTCGGCGCGGTGTCCGGCGACCCGCTCCGGGCCCTCGCCGCCGCCGCCGCACAGGCGCTCGCCACCCCGCCCCTGCCCTCCGCAGGACTGCGCGCCGAGTATGTGGAGGCGGGGGGTCGGGCGGAGGCACGGCAGGTATAGTGGCCCCAGGGTCCGCCGCAGATCAGCGAGCAGATGCAGGTCATTCCCGGTCTGGTCATCGAGCGCATGCGCGAGGAGGACATCGCGCAGGTGCAGGCGATCGAGCGCGAGATCTTCCTGACACCGTGGCCGAAGAACGCCTATCACCGCGAGCTCTCGCAGAACCGCCAGGCCTCCTACATCGTGCTCCGCAGAGAGGGCGACATCGTCGGCTACGGCGGCCTCTGGAAGGTCGGTGACGAGGCGCACATCACCACCATCGGGGTGCGCGCCCGCGACCAGCACCGCGGGCTCGGGCGGGCGCTCTTCGCCGCGCTGGTGCAGCGCGCCTACGTGCTGGGAGCGCGCTGGATCACCCTCGAGGTGCGCAACAGCAACGACCATGCAATCCGCCTCTACGAGGCCTTCGGCTTCAAGGTCATCGGCCGCCGTCGCGGCTACTACACCGACAACGGCGAGGACGCCATCATCATGTGGAGCGACAGCATCCACTCCCCCGCGTTCAAGCGGAACTTCGTGCAGATGCTGGGGAGCGTCGACGTCTCCGGGCTGAGCGGCATCGCCCTGCCCGAGTACCCCCAGGGATAGCACACCTGAACCTCCTCGCCGTCGAGACCAGCTGCGACGAGACCGCGGCCGCCGTCCTCCGTGACGGCCGCGAGATCGTGTCCTCGGTGGTCGCCTCGCAGATCGAGCTCCACGCCCCCCACGGCGGCGTGGTCCCGGAGCTCGCCGCGCGCGCCCACCTCGAGGCGATCGGCCCCACCGTGGAGGCGGCCCTCGCCGCGCTGCCGGGGGGATGGGACGACGTCGACGCGGTCAGCGTCACCCGCGGGCCGGGACTGGTCGGCTGCCTGGTGGTGGGTGCCGCCTGGGCCCAGGCGGCGGCGCTGGCGCGGGGGCTGCCGGTGGCCGGGGTCTCGCACCTCGCCGGCCACGTCTACAGCGCCTGGCTGGCGGAGCCCGGCTTCGAGCCTCCCTACCTCGCGCTGGTGGCCAGCGGCGGGCACACCGAGTGCGTGCTGCTCCGCGACCACGGCGAGGCGGTGCGGCTCGCGGGCACCCGGGACGACGCCGTCGGCGAGGCCTTCGACAAGGTGGCGCGGCTGCTCGGGCTCCCCTACCCCGGAGGGCCCGCGGTCGAGCGCGCCGCCCGCGACGGTGACGCCGCACGCTTCCCCCTGCCCCGCACCCGGCTGGAGGGCGCCTTCTCGTACAGCGGGCTGAAGACCGCGGTGCGCTACGCGGTGCGCGACCTCGGCGAGGGCGGGCTCACCGCCCGGGGCACCCCCGCCGACCCGGCGGTGGTGGCGGCGCTCGCCGCCTCCTTCCAGGCGGCCGCGGTCGACCAGCTGGTCGACGGGCTGGAGGCGGCGGTCGAGCGCACCGGCGCCCAGCGGGTGGCGGTGGTCGGCGGGGTGGCCGCCAACGCGGCGCTGAACGGCGCGGTGAGACGGCGGCTCGCCGGCCTGCGCGTCGTGGTGCCGCCGCTGTCGCTCTGCGGCGACAACGCCGCGATGATCGGCGCCGCCGGCTGGCACCGCCTCCGGCGCGTCGGCGACGAGAGCGGCTTCGGCGTCGACCCCGGCCTCGACGAGTACGCCTGAGCCCTCAGCCGAGCTCCGCGGCGCCGCCCCGGTCGCGTTCCCGGTCGGCGAGGCGGAAGACGCGGCGGGCGTTGCCGCCCATCACCATGCCGGCGATGGTGAGCGCATCGTCCAGCGGCGTCCAGCCGCCCTCCACCAGCTCGACGAGCGCCTGAGCGATCCCTCGCCGGGCGATGTGGGCGTGTCCGGTGATGCACTCGGCGGTGCTGTAGTCGCCGCCGAAGCCGAGCAGCTTGCTCGCCGGCGCCGCGCTGAGGAACTCGCGGGTGAATCGCACCGCCGCGGCGGGGTTGACGATCCACGCCCAGCAGAGGTCGACGTACACGTTGGGGAAGTGCTTGGCGAGGGCGATGTACTCGTCCTGGTAGGGCCAGCCCATGTGCATCAGCACGAAGGTGGTCTCGGGAAAGTCGACGAGGGTGGGGCAGAGGTCTGCGGCGTTGCTGCGCAGCCGCTCCAGCGACATGTGCGCGTGCCCGGCGAGCAGCCCGCAGTGCAGCTTCACCGGCAGGCCGTGCTCGGCGGCGCGTCGCAGGCAGTGGCGCATCATGTGGTTGCCGAGCAGGTGGCGGTCGGCCTCGCCGGCGGCGCCGGCGGCGAGCGCGGTGAAGGCGCGGGCCG
>JAQBPI010000114.1 GCA_028287605.1 Chloroflexota bacterium | reverse complement strand
AGGCGCACCCGCAGGGTGAGGAGCAGCGCGAGGGCGGGAGCGGGCGGCGGCCCGAAGCGGTCGGCGAGCCCGCGCCCGCGGGTCTCGAGCTCCATCTCGGTGGCGGCGGCGGCGAGGTCCTGGTAGCAGCGCAGCCGCAGCCGCTCATCGCTGACGTAGCTCGGCGGCAGGTGGGCGGCGAGCGGCAGCGAGACCGTGACCTGGGCGGGCGACTCGACCACCGGCTTGCCCTGGAGCCGGGTGACGGCGTCGCGGAGCAGGTGGTTGTACAGCTCCAGCCCGACCGCGGCGATCTCGCCGTGCTGCTCCTCGCCGAGCAGGTTGCCGGCGCCGCGGATCTCGAGGTCGCGCAGCGCGAGGCGGAACCCCGCCCCCAGGTCCTGGAGGTCGCCGATCACCTCGAGCCGCTTGTCGGCGCGCTCGGTCAGCGACTTGGCCGGCGGATAGAGGACGTAGGCGTAGGCGCGCTGCCCCGCGCGACCCACCCGGCCGCGGAGCTGGTAGAGCTGGGCCAGCCCGAGCCGGTGGGCGTCGTTGACGATGATGGTGTTGGCGTTGGGGATGTCGAGGCCGGACTCGATGATGGTGGTGCACACCAGCACGTCGATCTCGGCGTCCATGAAGCGCTGCATCACACGGGCGAGCGAGCGCTCCGGCAGCTGGCCGTGGCCCACCTCGATGCGCACGCCCGGCAGCAGCTCGCGGAGGTGCTCGGCCTCGCGCTCGATCCCCTGCACCCGGTTGTGGACGTAGTACACCTGCCCGCTGCGGGCGAGCTCGCGGGTGATGACCTCGCGGATCAGGCCGTCCTCGCGGGCGGTGACGAAGGTCTTGATCGGCTGCCGCTCCTCGGGTGCGGTCTGGATCACCGACAGGTCGCGGATCCCCGCCAGCGACATGTGCAGGGTGCGAGGGATGGGCGTGGCCGAGAGCGAGAGGACGTCGACGGCGACGCGCAGCTGCTTGAAGCGCTCCTTCTGGAGGACGCCGAAGCGCTGCTCCTCGTCGATGATCACCAGCCCCAGGTTGCGGAACTGCACGTCCTTCGAGATCAGCCGGTGGGTGCCGATGACGATGTCGACGCCGCCCGAGCGCAGGCCGGCCAGGGTGTCGGTGACCTCGTCCGGGGTGGAGAAGCGGGAGAGCTGGCGAACGGTGATCGGGAAGGGGGCGAGGCGCGACGAGAAGGTGGTGAAGTGCTGCTGGGCGAGCACCGTGGTGGGCACCAGCATCGCCACCTGGCGGCCGTCCGCGGCGGCCTTGAAGGCGGCGCGCATCGCCAGCTCGGTCTTGCCGAAGCCGACGTCGCCGCACACCACCCGGTCCATCGGCCGGGACGACTCCATGTCCCGCTTGATCTCCTCCAGGACCACCTCCTGGTCGGGGGTCTCCTGGTAGGGGAAGGCGGCCTCCAGCTCCTGCTGCCAGGCGCCGTCCGGCGGCACCGGGGTGCCCTGGGTCGACTCCCGCCGCGAGTAGAGGGCGAGCAGCTCGCGGGCCACCTCCTCGGTGCGCTCCTTGACCCGCCGCTTGGTGCGCTCCCAGTCGCCGCCGCCGAGCCGCGAGAGCTGGGGCCTGCCGTCGGCCCCGCCGACGTAGCGGTCGACCCGGTCGAGGTGGGCCACGGGGACGTAGAGCTTGTCCCCCTCGGCGTACTCGACGGTCATGTACTCGTGCTCGCCGCCGTCGTCCTCGACGGTGCGCATCTCGATGAAGCGGCCGATGCCGTGGTCCTGGTGGACCACCAGGTCGCCGGGCTGGAACGGGATGACGAAGGCCTCGCGGGCGGGAGCGCCCGTCGCCGCCCTCCGCGCCCCGCGCGCCGAGGTGGACACCACGGTGCGGCGGCTGCCCCGGGCGAGCCGCGACCCCCGGCGCTTGACGGTGCCGAAGAGCTCCGCGTCGGTGACCACGTCGAGGCCGGCCGCGTCCGCCGAGAACCCCTGGGAGAGGTCGCCGTGGACGGTGACCAGGCTGCCCGCCACCAGCGGGGTGGCGGCCGGCTCCTCCTCGGCGGACACCGCGTCGAGGCCCTGCTCGGCGGCGAGCTCCGCGACGCGGTGCTCCTGGCGCGAGAGCACCAGCTCGCAGCGGCCGGCGTCGAGGCGGCGGCGCACCTCGGTGGCGAGGGCGTCGAAGCGGCCGACGAAGGTGTCCGCGCCCCGCCAGCCGAGGTCGACGGCGTCACGGTCCGCCGACTCGCGGACCACCTCGACCGGGGACAGCCGGTCGAGCAGGGCGTCGGCGGCGCCGGCGTCGAGCAGGCCGCTGCGCGACCCCACGGGCAGCTCGCCGCGCTGCTCCTCCTGGGCGCGGAGCCCCTCGGCCTCGACCAGGTAGCGTGACACCGCCCGCCGCCAGCGCTCACGGCCGCCGATCAGCAGGGTGATGGGGTCGTCGAGGTGGTCGAGCAGGGTCACCGGCGGGTCCTGCTGGAGGTAGGGGGTGAAGAGGTCGATGCCCTCGCCGTATGCCCCGGCGCCGAGGCGGTCGATGTCGCGCACCCAGTCGTCGCGGATCTCGGGACGTGCCCCGGAGAGGTCGAGGGCCCGCACCGCCTCCAGCGCCCGCGCCACCGACCCGGGGGAGAGGTCGAGCTCGCGGGCGGGGGGCACGGTCACCATCTCGAGCTGGGCCACCGACGTCTGGGTGGCGACGTCGAAGGCGCGCAGCCCCTCCACCTCGTCGCCGAACCACTCGGCGCGCCAGGGACGGTTGCGGTCGGGCCCGAAGGCGTCGACGATGCCGCCACGCACCGAGAACTCGCCCGGCGAGGACACCGCCGGCTCGCGGCGGTAGCCGAGCGCGACCAGCCGGTTCACCACCGCGTCGCGGGAGACGGTGTCGCCGCGCCGCAGGGTCATGCCGCTGCGGACCAGCGCCGGGGGCAGGGTCGGCCGCACCAGGCCGCCGGGGGCGGCGACCACGATCGCCGGCCCCTCCCCCGCCAGGGTGGCGAGGGTCGCCAGGCGGTGGCGGGTGACCTCCTCGCCCGGCGCCACCCGGTCGAAGGGGAGGGTGTCGGCGGCGGGGAAGAGAGCCAGCCGCTGCTCGCCCGCCCAGGCCGCGGTGTCCGACCAGGTGGTCTCGGCCTCGGGCGAGAGCGCCAGGATGCTCCGGCCGGTGGTCTCGCGCAGCCACCAGGCGAGCAGCCCGGCGGCGCCCGAGGGCACGCCGACGAGGGTGCCGTGGGGGGCGCGCGCCAGCGCCCGGAGCTCGGCGACGCCGTCGAGCCGGGAGCGGAGGGTGGGAGCGTCAGTCGTCGGGGGCACGGTTGAACTGGTTCATGGCGGGCTCGAGGCCCTCGCGGACGATGGCGACCACGGCGTCGGCCGCCCGGCCGACGATCGCGGGCAGGCGCTCACGCTCGTCGGGGTCGAAGGCCTGGAGAACATAGTCCACAGGGTCCACCCCGGGGGGCGGCCGGCCGATCCCGATGCGCACCCGCATGAAGTCCTGGGTCTGCCAGGAGTCGATGAGGTGCCGTACCCCCCGCTGGCCGCCGGCGCTGCCGCCGCGGCGCAGGCGCAGCCGTCCCAGGGGGAGGTCGAGGTCGTCGTGGACGACGATGGCGTCCTCCGGACCGGTGCCGAGCTTCGCGGTGAGATGGCGCCCGGCGCGGCCGCTGAGGTTCATGTAGGTGGTGGGACGCGCGATGACGATGTCGAGACCGTCGACGGAGCCCTCGCGGATCTTCGACGGCCCCTCCTTGCGCTCCCTGCCGAAGCGGCCGCGCCGCTCCAGCTCGGCGAGGGCGCGCCAGCCCACGTTGTGCCGGGAGGATGCGTACTCGCCGCCGGGATTGCCGAGCCCGATGACCAGCGTCGCCACTAGTCCTCGCCCGGCTCGAGGTCGGGCACGGCCTGACCGGGAAGCAGGCGGCGGCTCTCGGCGGTCATCGCCGCCGCCCCGTCGGCGTCGGCGTGGTCGTGACCGAGGCAGTGGAGGAGGCCGTGGACGGCGAGCAGCCGGAGCTCGGCGACGCCGTCCTCCGCCTGGCCGAGGGCGCGCTCGACGGAGATCGCGAGGTCGCCGACGTGCCCCGGCTCCTCGGTGGGAAAGGCGAGCACGTCGGTGGGCGCCTCGACGCCGCGGAATCGGGTGTTGAGCTGCGCCAGCTCGGCGTCGTCGGTGAGCCGGACGCTGAGCGAGGCGCGTGCGGGGACCTCGAGAGTGGCTCCGCAGCGGCGCAGGAGCGGGGCGAGCGAGGCCGCCCGGACCGCCGC
>JAQBPI010000232.1 GCA_028287605.1 Chloroflexota bacterium | reverse complement strand
TCCATGTGGGAGAGGTCGCGCTCGGTGGGCATCGCGCCCGCCGCCTGCTGGACCAGATTGCGGCCGCCGGGGAGCATGCCGAGGATGCTCTCCATCGAGCCCATCCGGCGCATCTGCCGCATCTGCTCGAGGAAGTCGTCCATGGTGAGCCGCCCGGCGAAGAGGCGCTCCTCCATGGCCGCCGCCTGCTTCTCGTCGACGTGCTGCTGGGCTCGCTCGATGAGCGTGAGCACGTCGCCCATGCCGAGGATGCGCGAGGCCATGCGCTCGGGATGGAAGGGCTCGAGATCGGCGGGCTTCTCGCCGACGCCGCAGTACATGATCGGGACGCCGATCGTCTCCCGCATCGACAGCGCGGCGCCGCCGCGGGCGTCGCCGTCGAGCTTGGTCATGATCACGCCGTCGACGCCCACCTGGTCGGCGAAGGCCTTGCCGACGTTGACCGCCTCCTGGCCGGTCATGGAGTCGACGACCAGCAGGGCGTCGTGCACCTGCACCCGCCGGCGGACCTCCTTGAGCTCGTCGAGCATCCGCTGGTCGATCTGCAGCCGCCCGGCCGTGTCGAGGATGACGACGTCGCAGTTGAGCCGTCGCGCCTCGTCGACGCCGCGCTGGCAGAGCTCCGGAGGCTGCGCCTTCCCGTCGGGCATCGCCACCGGGACGCCGTTGTCCTTGCCCAGCCGCTCCAGCTGCTGGGCGGCGGCGGGCCGGTAGGTGTCGGCGGCGACCAGCAGCGGCCGGTGGCCCTCGCGGCGCACCGCCAGCGCCAGCTTCACCGCCGTCGTGGTCTTGCCCGAGCCCTGGAGGCCGAGGAGCATCACCACCGTCGGGGGGTGGGACTGGTAGGTAAGGCGCTTCTGCTCGCTGCCCAGCAGCGCCACCAGCTCGTCGTTGACGATCTTGACGATCTGCTGCCCCGGGGTCAGCGACTCGAGCACATCCTCGCCGACCGCCCGCTCGCGGATGCGGTCGACGAAGGCCCGCGCCACCTTGAAGTTGACGTCGGCCTCGAGCAGGGCCATGCGCACCTCGCGCAGGCCGGCCTCCACCTCGGCCTTGGTGAGCCGGCCCTTGCCGGTGAAGTGCTTGAAGACCTCGCCGAGCCGGTCGGACAGGGAGTCGAACATCTAGGCGGCCCCCGAGGAGGTGGTGGTGGTCCCCTGGCCGAGCAGCCGGGACCGGAGCTCGGCCTCCAGGACGTCGCGGCGAGCCAGCTCGGCGGCGTGGCCGAGCCGCTCCTCGTAGTGCTCGAGCTGGGCGAGGGCGCGGCGGACCAGGTCGTAGGCGCCGCTGCGGGTGCAGCCGAAGGTCTCGGCGAGCTCGCTGTACGACCAGTCCTCGTCGAGGCGCAGGCGGCAGGCCTCGCGCTGGTGGTCGGTGAGCAGCGGTCCGTACACGTCGAGGAGGCGTTGGAGGTGGCCCACCTGGGCGGCGACCGCGGCCAGGGGGTCGAGGGGTGTCAAGGGCAAAGCCTGGACATGCTAGCAGGTGGGCCGCGGACGGCGACGGCAGCCGCGGGGCCGGTCCAATCGACGCCGCCAGGCCCGACCGATATCCTGACTTCGGATCCACCATTGCTGCTGCGGAGGACGGACCGTGACCCTGCGAGGCGCCCACCCCGGCGGCGGGCCGGGCGCATGATCCACAACGGCGGCGGCGGCACCTCGATGATCATGCCGCCCTCGGGAGAGCCCATCCCGGAGCGCTGCCTCGCCTGCGAGCGCGGCCGCTGTGCGAAGTGCTGGCACTCCTGGAGCGACTACACCACCGGCAACCACTGGGTGTGCGACTGCCCGCACGAGCCCGGGGCCGGGGAGGGGCGTCCCGGCTGACACCGGGCCGGCAGGTCCGCGACGATCGCCTCAGCTGTGGACCTGGAGCACTCCCGCGAACAGGGCGTCGAGGTAGGACCGGGGGTCGAAGACGTTCAGGTCGTCGATCCCCTCCCCCATCCCGACCAGCTTCACCGGGATCCCCAGCTCCGCCTCGATGGCGAGCAGGGTGCCGCCGCGCGAGGTGCCGTCGAGCTTGGTGAGCACCAGCCCGGTCACCCCCAGCGCGTCGTGGAAGGCGCGCGCCTGGGTGAGCGCGTTCATCCCCGTCGGCGCCTCCAGCACGAGCAGGGTCTCGTGGGGCCCGTCGGGCACCAGCCGCTGCACCACCCGCTGGATCTTCTTCAGCTCCTCCATCAGGGGGGCCTTGGTGTGGAGCCGGCCGGCGGTGTCGACCAGCACCGCCTGCACCCCGCGCGCGATCCCCGCCTGGATGGCGTCGTACACCACGGCGCCGGGGTCGGCGCCGTGCTGGTGGGCGACCATCGGGGCGTGGGCGCGATCCGCCCAGACCCGCAGCTGCTCGATCGCGGCGGCGCGGTAGGTGTCGGCGGCGGCGACCAGCGCCGAGCCCCCGTCGTTGCGCAGCCGGTAGGCGAGCTTGCCGATGGTGGTGGTCTTGCCGTTGCCGTTGACGCCGACGATCAGGACCACGCTGGGGTGGGCGTCGAGACGCAGGGTGCGGTCGCGCGTCTCGAGGATCGCGATCATCTCCTCCTTGAGCGCCATCAGCGCCGCCTCGGCGTCGGGGATACGCTCGACCAGCACCCGGCGGCGCAGGATCTCGACCACCGGCTCTGCGGTCGCAACCCCGACGTCGGCGGCGAGCAGCACCTCGAGCAGATCGTCGTAGAAGCTGTCGTCGAGGTCGCGGCGGAGCAGGACGATGTCCTGCACCTGCTCGGCGAACTGCTCCGACGCCTTGTCCATGCGGCGCGACATGCGCCGCCACCAGGCGACCCGCTGCTCGCCCGTCCCCTCCTCGGACGGCTCTGCACGATGCTCCCGCTCGGGCCGCCGCTTCGGCTCCTGCTCGGGCTCGGGCGTGGGCTCCCAGATCCGGAGTCCCGAGGCGACGTCGGTGGCGAGCTCGTCCCGGTCCGCCTCCGGCTCGCCGGCCTCGACCTGCTCCTCGACCGGCGTCTCGGCCCGCTCTCCCTCCCGGTCCTTCTTCCTGCCCCTTCGGAACACCATCAGCCCATGGCGGCCACGGCCGCCTCCACGGCGCGAGCCTCGGGCTGGGGCACGGTGCGGCCCCCCTCCAGGCGCACGCTGAGCAGCCGGCTGGTGCCGTCGGCGTTGGAGGTCACCCCGTAGAGGACGTCGGCCGCGGCCATGGTCGCCTGGTTGTGGGTGACCACCAGGAACTGCTGGGTGGCGGCGAGCCGGCGGAGCAGCCGGGTGAAGCGGACCACGTTGGGATCGTCGAGGGGGGCGTCGACCTCGTCGAAGACGCAGAACGGGCTCGGGTTCACCTGCTGGACCGCGAGGATGAGCGCCAGCGCGGTGAGGGCGCGCTCGCCGCCGCTGAGCAGCCGCAGCGCCTGGAGCCGCTTGCCCGGAGGCTGGGCGAGGATCTCGATGCCCTCCGGCTCGGCGGGCCGGTCCGGGCCGGAAGCCTCGGCGGCGTCCTCGACCGGCGCCGGCGTCTGGAAGCGCAGCGTCGCCCGGCCGCCGGGGAAGAGCTCGGCGAAGAGGAGGTGGAAGTGGTACGCGACCGCGCCGAACACCGCCTCGAAGCGCCGTTCGATCTCGTCGGAGAGCACCGCGGCGAGCGCTCGGAGGTCGCGGCAGGCGGAGGCGAGGTCGTGGTGGTCGGCGCGCAGCCGCCCCAGGCGGGCGAGCAGGGCGGCGTGCTGCTCGGGGGCGAGGGCGTTGACCGGCCCCAGGGCGGCGACCCGCCGCTCCAGCCGCGTGATCTCGCGCTCGGCCCGTTCGGCGGCGTCGGCCTCCGGCTCGGGGCCCTCGTCGCAGTCGTCCTCGCGCACGGCCTCGGCGAGCTGGTCGATGCGCGCCTCGCAGGCGGCCAGCTCGGCGCGGGCGGCGGCGTGCTCGTCGGCGGCGCG
>JAQBPI010000222.1 GCA_028287605.1 Chloroflexota bacterium | reverse complement strand
TGGCCCGGCTGGCGCTGCGCATCGGCGGCCGCTACGCCGCCCGCTCGCCGCAGCTGATCTTTGCCTCGGTCGAGCGCCGCCGCGAGCTGCGCACCGACCTCGCCCTGCGCAGCGCCGACGAGGTCGCCGAGGAGCTGGGCTCGATGAAGGGCGCGCTGATGAAGCTCGGCCAGATGGCCAGCTATCTCGACGACGGCATGCCGGAGAGCTTCCGCACCACCATGGCGCGCCTCCAGCACGACGCCCCCCCGATGAGCGCCGAGCTGGCCGCCGCGACGGTCCGCGACGAGCTGGGCGCCCTCCCCGAGCGGGTCTTCGCGCGCTGGGACCCGCTGCCCTTCGCCGCCGCCTCGATCGGACAGGTGCACCGCGCCATCACCCACGACGGCCGCGCCGTCGCCGTGAAGGTGCAGTACCCGGGCATCGCCCGCAGCCTGGAGTCCGACCTGCGCAACGTCGCGCTGCTGCGCCGGGTCGCCGCCAGCGCCTTCCCCGGCCTCGACACCCGGTCGATGATCGAGGAGCTCGGCGAGCGGATGCGCGAGGAGGTCGACTACCGCATCGAGGCCGAGAACCAGCGGCTCTTCGCCACCTACTACGAGGGCCACCCAACCATCCACGTGCCCGCGGTGGTCGACGAGCTGAGCACCGCGCGGGTGCTCACCGCGGAGCTGGTCAGCGGGGCGCGCTTCGACGAGCTGCTGACCTGGCCGCAGCGCGAGCGCGACCTCGCCGCCGAGACCATCGACCGCTTCGTCTTCCGCAGCCTCTACCGGCTCCACGCCTTCAACGGCGACCCCCACCCGGGCAACTACCTCTTCCACGGCGGCGGGCGGGTGAGCTTTCTCGACTTCGGGCTGGTGAAGCACTTCACCGAGGAGGACCTGAAGCCGCTCGAGGACGCGTCCCGCTTCCTCGCGGTCGAGAACGACGGCGAGGGCTTCCGCGACGCCCTCGAGCGCGCCGGCTTCCTGCAGCGGGGCGCCCCGGTCTCGACCGCGGTGGTGGTCGAGCACCTCGGCCAGTTCTACCGGACGGTGCTGCGCGACGCGCCGATGACCATCACCCGCGAGTACGCCTCGGCGATGGTGCGCCGCTACTTCGACACCCGCGGGCCGCTCGCCCCCTACAGCGACATCCCCCGGGCCTACGTGGTGCTCCAGCGCATCAACCTGGGCCTCTACGCGGTGCTCGGCAGCCTCGGGGCGACCGCCAACTGGCGGCGCATCGCCGAGGAGATCTGGCCCTTCCGGCTGGGGCCGCCCTCGACCCCGATCGGCGAGGCCGAGGCCCGCTGGGAGGCGGCGCGCCGGGCCGCCTGACGCAGCGCGTCCCCGGGTGGCCGGGTCCGCGACCGACGGCTGAACCTGCCGTCATGTGTAAGACGGCGGTAAAGACGGTTGCGAGGACGCCCGGGGCACGTATGATCGGGTGCAGCGGCGGCGCTGGCGGGTCGTTGCCGAAGGAAGAATCCTCTTACAGCAGCGGTTTATGAGCTCGTCGACAACGCCGCCCGAGCGCGTCGCGTCCGCGCGCTGGCGAGCACGCCCGGTCCTCAGTGCGATGCTGCGCGTCGCCGTCTTCGTGATGCCCATCGTCGCCGCCCTGGCCCTCTCCTACCTGGTGGGCCGGGTCTTCCGCCGCCCCTCCGACTTCGGCGGCGCCGCCATCTGGTGGGTGGCGTTCCTGCTCGTCGAGGTGCTCGCCTTCGCCGCCTTCCACTGGATGGCGCAGCGGCTGATCCCGCTGGCGACCCTGCTGCGGCTCTCCCTGCTCTTCCCCGACCGCGCTCCCTCGCGGTTCGCGGTGGCGCGCCGGCGGGTGCGCGCCCTCGAGACCGAGACCGCCTGGGTGGGCGGCAAGGGTGCCGGCGAGGCGCCCGCCCGCGCCACCGAGACCATCGTCACCCTGGTGTCGGCGCTCACCGCCCACGACCGCGCCACCCGCGGGCACTCGGAGCGGGTGCGCATCTTCACCGACATGCTCGCCGACGAGCTCAAGCTGGGCCCTGAGGCCCGCGACCGGCTGCGCTGGGCGGCGCTGCTCCACGACATCGGCAAGCTCAGCGTGCCCGCCACCGTGCTCAACAAGCGCGGCGACCCCGGGCCCGAGGGGTGGAAGAGCCTGCGCCAGCACCCCGTCGAGGGCGCCCGGCTGATCGAGCCGATCCGGGAGTGGCTGGGGGAGTGGGCGCTGGCCGTCGAGCAGCACCACGAGCGCTGGGACGGCAAGGGCTATCCTCGTGGGCTGCGCGGCCGCGAGATCTCGCTCGGCGCCCGCATGGTCGCCGTCGTCGACGCGTTCGAGACCATGACCGCGGCCCGTCCCTACAAGCGGCCGATGGGCGTCGCCGCAGCCCGGCGCGAGCTGGTGCGCTCGTCGGGCACCCATCTCGACCCCACCGTGGTCCGCGCGTTCCTCACCATCTCCATCGGCCGCCTCTGGCGCACCGTGGGCTTCACCGCCTGGCTGGCGCCGCTCGCGGGGGCGCCGTTGGGGCTGATCCCCCGCCTCCTGCCCGCGGGCAGCGGCGCCGCCGGGGTGACCGCCCTGGTCACCACCGGCACGGTGGCGCTGCACCCGGCGGTGCTGCCGACGGCGCCGCCGGCCACGCCCGCGCCCAGCGTTCCGGCCCTGACCGTGCCGCGGTCGGCGGCATCGGGCACCACCACCGTCCAGGTGCCCTCGCCGAGCGCCACCTCGCTGACCACGACGGCGTCGACGACCCACAATTGGTCGTCGACCGCTTCGACCACCACCACCGCCCACACCACCACCACCACCATGAGCACCACGAGCACCACTCACCCGACCACCACCACCACCACCACGACCGGACCCACGACGAGCACCACCAGGAGCACCACGACCACCAGCGGGCCGGGGACGACCACCACCACGACCGCACCGAGCACCACCACGACCGCCTCCCACACCAGCACCTCGCTGGTGACCAGCACCACCAACGCCACCGCCGCCGCCAGCCCCGCGGCGGCGACCGCGAGCACCCCCTGACCGGCGCCGCCGTCACCTCGACGACCACGGAGCAGGCCGGTCACCCGCTGCCCGCCGGGCTGGGCGTCGCCGTGGTCCTCGACTGGGCCCTCGCCGCGCAGCTGGTCACCCAGGGCATCGCCGGGCTCGGCGGGCACCTGGGCCAGTCCGGCGGTGCCGGCGGCCTG
>JAQBPI010000204.1 GCA_028287605.1 Chloroflexota bacterium | reverse complement strand
AAGATCGCGCTCTTCGCCGACGTCGAGACCCGCGCGGTGATCAACGTCCCCGACGTGCGCACCATCTACCGGGTGCCGCTGCTCCTCGAGGAGTCCGGCCTCGGCGACTTCATCGTCGAGCAGCTGGACATCTCCGCGGGTCCGCCCGACCTCCACGAGTGGTCGGCGCTGGTGGCGCGGATGGACGCGCCCCGCCCCCCCGTGCGCATCGCCGTGGTCGGCAAGTACGTGCAGATGCCGGACGCCTACATGAGCGTGATCGAGGCGTTGCGCCATGCCGCGGTGCACCACGGCGCCGAGGTCCAGCTCAGCTGGGTCAACGCCGAGGACCTCGAGGGCGAGGTGGTGTCGGCGCTGGAGGGCGTCGACGGCATCGTCGTCCCCGGCGGCTTCGGGCATCGTGGCATCGAGGGCAAGCTGGCGGCGTCCCGGTTCGCGCGCCACCACCGGGTCCCCTACCTCGGCCTCTGCCTGGGGATGCAGTGCGCGGTCATCGACGTCGCCCGCGAGGCGCTGGGGTCGGAGGACGCCAACTCGACCGAGTTCAACGCCTTCACCGCCCACCCGGTGATCGACCTGCTCCCCGAGCAGCGCGACATCGAGGACAAGGGCGGCACCATGCGCCTGGGCGTCTACCCCTGCCGGCTGCTGCCCGGGTCGAGGGCCGCCGCGGCGTACGGCGACGCGGTGGTCTACGAGCGTCACCGCCACCGCTTCGAGTTCAACAACCACTACCGCGAGCCGCTCGAGCGCGCCGGCATGGTGGTGAGCGGGGTCTCGCCCAACGGCCGGCTGGTCGAGATCGTCGAGCTTCGCGACCACCCCTTCTTCGTCGCCTCGCAGTTCCACCCGGAGTTCCGCTCGCGGCCCAACGTGCCCCACCCGCTCTTCCGTGACTTCCTCGGCGCGGTGTGCGAGCACGCCGGGGTGTCCTCCGCTCCCGCCGGTCCCTCCGCCGTCGTCAGCCCGCGGCTCTCGGTATGAGCGCCGCCGGAGGACGATGACCGGCGTCTCCCGGGTCGCCGCCTCACGCTCCCGCGCCGGCCAGGCACGGGACCGCAACCACGCCCTCGAGCTGCTCCGCGCCACCGAGTCGGCGGCCCTGTCGGTGGGGCGCTGGCTGGGCCGCGGCGACAAGACCGGCACCCGCGAGGCCGCCCAGGCGGCCATGGCCGAGGCGCTGGCGAGCATGCCCTTCGACGGCCACATCGTGCTCGGGACCGACGAGCCCTCGGGCACCCTCGCCGCCGGCCGCAGGATCGGCTCCGGGCGCGAGCGCATCGACCTCGCGGTGGTGCCCGTCGACGGCGTCAGCCTGGTCTCGCGCGGCCTCACCCAGGCGCTGAGCATCGCCGCCGCCGCCGAGCCGGGGGGCATCGCGGCCCCGCCCCCGGTGGCCTACATGCACAAGATCGCGGTGGGCCCGGCGGCCCGCGGCTCGGTCGACATCGCCGACACGCCCGAGAACAACCTCCGCCGGGTGGCCTTCGCGATGGACGTCCACGTCCGCGACCTCACCGTCTGCATGCTCGACCGGCCCCGCCACCTCGCCCTGCTCGAGCGGGTCCGCGAGATGGGCTCCCGAGTGGCGCTGATCAGCGACGGCGACATCGGCGCCGCGATGATGGCCGCGGTGCCGGGCAGCGGCGTCGACGTCATGCTCGGGGCCGGCGGCACCCGCGAGGCGGTGCTCGCCGCCTGCGCGCTGAAGTGCCTCGGCGGCGAGCTGCAGTGCCGTCCCTGGGTGCGCCACGAGGAGGAGGCGGTGGCGGTGCGCGCCGCCGGTTTCGACCCCGAGGCGCCGATGAGCATGGACGCGCTGGTCCCCGGCAGCGGCGTCGCCGTGGCGGTCACCGGCGTCACCGGCGGCGGGCTGCTCCGCGGCGTCCTGTACCACAGCTGGTGGGCGGAGACCCACAGCATGGTGATGCGGGCGCGCAGCGGCACCGTGCGGGAGATCTCCACCAAGCACCACGTCGCGCTCCGCCCCGAGGAGGGCCGCCGGCTTCGCTAGCCTCCCCCTCCGGTCTGCGCCTCAGCCTCTGACTACCGCGCGCGCAGGAGGGCGGTGACGGCGGACTCGCTGGTGATGTGCACCGGCACCGCTCCGCGCGGCAGCGGGCGCGCCCGCCCGGTCTCGCGGCGAGGGCCGCGGCCCTCGGTGCGTCCGGCGAGCAGCCATCCGCCGGGCACCCGGCAGAGCACCCCCACGGCGGCGAGGCTGGCGGCGAGGGTGCCGCCCACCAGCAGCAGGTACGCGGTCATGCTGTGGGCGAGGTCACCGTCCATCCGCAGCGGCGAGCCGTCGAGCTGGAGGGAGTGGCCGATCGCGGTGAGCAGCAGCGGGTGGAGCAGGTAGACGCCGAGCGAGCGCTGGGCGAGCATCTCGACCAGCTGGGCACGCCGGCGGCGACCGCGGGCGAGTCCCTGGCCGGCGGCGAGCCCGGCGGCGAGGACGGCCACGGTGAGCAGCATGATCGAGGGCCGGAGGATCTCGTCGTAGCCCTGGGCGCCGGAGTGGACCAGGTCGAGGAGCACCGGCGGCGCGGCCAGCAGCGGGGCCGTGAGGGCGAGGACGCGGTGGCGGCGCAGCGCCTCCTCGAGAGGCTCCCGCCAGGCCGCCGCGGCGGCGCCGATGGCGTAGTAGCCGACCCACCAGACGAAGAGCCACTGGGCGTGCTGGCCGTCGAGATCGCCGAGGATGCCCCCCTCGGGCAGCCTGCCGGTGGCCCGCAGCCCGGTCAGCGCCAGCTGCAGCGGGATCGCCACCACGCAGAGCACGGCCACGGCCCGCCGGCTGCGGGGCAGCAGCGCGAAGAGCACGTAGAACTGCAGCGCGACGGGCAGGAAGTAGAGGTGGCCCGCGACCGTGCCGCTCCAGAGCATGCCGCCGAGGTCGGCGACGGAGTGGATCTGGTCGCGCAGCGGGGTGAGGACGGCGGCGCAGGCCAGGTAGATCACCGCCCAGCTGACGAAGGGCACGATCACCCGCCGGGCCCGCCCGCGGGTGAAGCGGCGCCGGTCGATGCCGCGGTCGCCGTAGCGGTGCACCAGCACGTACGCGGTGAGGAAGACGAAGACGGGGACGCCGAAGCGGAGCAGCCGGTCGACGGTGCCGTAGAAGGCCGCCGCCGGAGCGTCGGGGGTCGACATCCAGGCGACCGCGTGGACGGCGATCACGCTGACCATGGCCACCGCTCGCAGCAGGTCGGCCGCGGCGAGGCGTCCGCCCGGCCGGGCCGCCGCCGCCTGGGCGGCCGCCGCCGGCCGTCCGATCACCGTCGTGCTCATGAATACACCTCCCTTCGCCTGCCGGGAGACAGACTGCCATTCCGGTGCCGGTCCCAGGCTGAGGGGCATCTGAGAGCCGGGCGCCGGGGCACAGGATGCCAGCCGGAACCTGTCAGGACGGTGACGCCGCGGTTACAGGGCCTGGAGGAGGAACGCGGTGCCGTCGGCGAGCGGGCCGGTCCAGACCGGCCGGTTGAGGTCGTGGCCGGCGCCCGGGACCATCCGCAGCCGGACGGTGGCGCCGGCGGCGCTGAGCTCGCGGCTGGTCACCTCGCTGGCCCGGGCGGGCACCACCCGGTCGGCGGTGCCGTGCTCCAGGAGCACGGTGCAGTGGAGGGTGCCGAAGTTCGAGCCCGGGGACATCGCACGATAGAGGGCGGCGTCCTGGGAGGGGGTGCCGAGACCGGGCCGGCCGACGAAGAAGCCGGGCCGGCGCAGGTAGAGGACCGAGTACTCGCTCTCGCTGGGCGCGTACAGGACCGCGGTGTGGATCCCGGGCTGGACGGCGAGCATGATCTCGGCGACGTTCCCGCCGAGGCTGTGGGCGATCAGCCCGACGTGGGCGGGATCGACACGGGGATCGTGGCGGAGCAGGTCGAGGAGGTTGAGGGCGTCGATCGCGTCGGCAATCGGCAGCGGCTCGGTGCGCGGGTCGGCATCGCCCCCGCCCAGGCCGCGGTAGTCGGGCACGCCCACCAGCACCCCGCGGCGGGCGAGCGGGATGGCCAGGGGCAGGGCGTCGGCGCCGGTGCGGTAGGTGCGCGCGGCGGCGAGTCCGTGGAGGGCGATCACCAGGCGGTGACGGCCCGGGCTGCTGGGCACCACCAGGGTGGCCGTGACCCGCAGGCCCTGGCTGCGGTAGCTGATCCGCTGCAGCGTGTATCCGGGCGCCGCCTGCGGCGCGCCGAGGGGGACGACCGGCCCGGCGGTCCGGTGCAGGGTGCGCAGCGAGGCGATGGTCAGCACCGCGGGGCTGGACG
>JAQBPI010000161.1 GCA_028287605.1 Chloroflexota bacterium | reverse complement strand
TCGACGCGGCCACCCTGCGCGACCGCGGATACTCGCTCGGCTGCGGCGTGGTCGCGGTGCTGCCCGAGCACCGCTGCGGGGTGGTCGAGATCGCCCGGATCATGGCCTATCTCGCCGAGCAGAGCGCCCGCCAGTGCGGGCCCTGCGTCTTCGGGCTGCGCGCCATCGCCGGCGCGGTGCATCGCGTCGCCGCCTCCACCGCCGGGGCCGACGACCTGGAGCGCATGAGGCGCTGGTCGGGCGAGCTGCGCGGCCGCGGCGCCTGCCACCACCCCGACGGGGCGGCCGGCCTCCTGCTCTCCGCGCTGCGGGTCTTCGAGGAGGAGTTCATCCAGCACCACCGGCGGGGCACCTGCTCCGCCTGCGCAATCGGCGCACGGGAGGCGGCCTGATGGAGGGTCCCACGCTGCGGGTGGACCGCATCCGCTGTGACGGCCACGGGCTCTGCGCCGAGCTGCTCCCCGAGCTGATCCGGCTGGACGACTGGGGCTACCCCGCGGTCCGGCCCGGACCGGTGCCGCCGCACCTGGTCGGGCACGCCCGCCGAGCGGTGGCCGCCTGCCCGGTGCTCGCCCTGCGCCTTCCGCAGGAGGCGCGGTGACCGGGGGCTCCTGAGACCGGGGTCCCTACGGCGTCGTCCGGGACTGCAGCCGCTCCTCGGCGCGCCCGGCGAGCTCGACCGCTCCGAGGCTGCGGAGGAAGTCGGCGAAGTCCTGCCGGCCCACCCGCAGGTGGTTGCCGGGCGTGTGCCACGCCGCAAGATGCCCGCGGGCCACCGCCCGGCGCAGCGCGGAGCGCGACAGCCCGCAGAGCGCCGACGCCTCCCCGATGGTGAGGAAGTCGTGTCCACCCGTCATTGGAACTCACTCCCAGAGTCGCTACGTACGGACCGAACGCATCGACTCACACGTTGACGCCAAGGGCACCTGCATTTCAACCACCGCATTACGTACCAATCGTGGGTCACAAACAGACATGTAGACGGTGAGGGCGTTCAGGGGGGCCTCCGACGGCCGGAGCCACCGAGCCGAGTCGCACACAGGATTGTCCCGCGGCGATGGGCCTGGACCTCGACGCGACGGGCGATCGATGTTCACCGCCGTGCGCGCGGGACGCACCTGGACTGCGAAGCACCCACCGGGTTTCGACAATGGAGGGTCCCGCCGACCGGCCTCCGCACCAGCGGTTCTGGCCACAGTGTCGAGGAACGCGGAAGCCGGCGACGCGCGGCGATGTCCGCTGCGGTGCGCGAGGCGCAGCCTCCGCGCAGCCGGTGCGCCGCTCCCCGGCTCGCCGCGTCGCATTGCGCTCCCGCCTGCTGCGACAGCGACTGCGCCGGGTGGACAGTGCTGCGGCTCGGGTGAAGGCCGACATCGACACCTGATATGCTGGCCGGCGGGGGCGAACGCTCGTTCCTACCGCCATGTGAGGAGGATTGGCGATGGCGCCCGCACGGGTCTCGCTCTACGAGGACCACCGTGGCGAGCTGATCCTCCACCGCTCCGGCAGTCCCTATGTCTACGTGGTGGCCGACGCCGGCGAGGGCCGCTTTGCAGACCACGCCGGCGAGCTCGCGGCGGGTGAGCCGGACCGCTGGGACGGAGACGTGCTGGTGGTGTCCGCGCTCTCGGCCGACCGCTGGTCGGACATGACCGGCCAGCTGGTGGCCTGGTGGGAGGAGGGGTGGGTGACCGGCTTCGTGCAGAGCGGCGACGACCTGCTCGCCAGCGACCGGGCGCGGCTGTACGTGGGCCCGCCCGGGCCCCGGGTCCGGTAGCCATACCGAGGGCGCGGCGCCGGCAGTGCGGGCGCCAGGGCTCAGCGCCGCAGCAGTGGCCGGGGATGGGCGGGCACACCGCGCAGGTCCTCGGTGGTCACCCATGCCAGCGGCGGGATCACGGTGAAGATGGCCAGCGCGACCACCGGGGTGATCAGCCAGCCGGCCACCACAGCGACGAGGTACAGGGTGACGGCGACCCCGTAGCGCAGCGTCTCGTATCCGAAGTAGGCGCAGTTCACCTCCTCCGCGACCAGGTGGTCGTGACGCTGCAGGTGCCAGAAGAACCCGATCCAGCTCAGGCACATCGCCGAGCTGACCAGCGCGTAGAAGGTGATCGCCGTGCGAGCGTCGGCGAGGTTGCCGGCGTGCACCGTCGACGCCAGCACCACCGTCGGGAAGGGGAGCACCGCGGTGGTGAAGAGGATGCCAAGGTTGGCGGCGTGGAGACCCCGGTCGACGAAGCGGACGCAGGTGAAGGCCTGGTGGTGGTTGAACCAGATCACCCCGATGAAGGTGAACGAGGTGACGTAGGCGACATAGGCGGGCCAGAGCGCGACCAGCCCGTCGAGCAGGCCGCCCGCGGGAGTGTGCGGCGGCACCAGGCCGAGGACCAGCAGGGTGATGGCGATGGCGAACACGCCGTCGCTGAAGGTCTCGGTGCGCTGGGTGTCGGAAAGGTGCACGGCGCGGGCCCGCCGCTCGCCGTCGGCGTCGGCGGAGGTGCGCCTGCGGATGCCGAGGCGGACCATCTCACCCTCGGCGGGGCGGCGTGAGACGACGGCAGGTCATGTCGGGGTCACGGCACGACCTCGATCCTGTTCTCGACCTTTCGGACGCCGGGCGTCGCCCAGGCCGCGCGGGCCGCCGCCTCCGCCTCGTAGCGCGAGTGCGCGTGTCCCTTCAGCACCACCGTACCGTCGTGGGTCTCGACCTCGATGTGGCGGGCGTCGAGCGCGGCCTGGCGGCTGAGGGCGGCGAGGATCTTCGCCTTCACCTCGGTGGTCGAGACCCTCGGCTTCAGGGTGATCAGGTTGTTGATCCCCTTGACCCCCATCAGCGAGCGCACCGCGCGCTCCGCCGCCTGGCGCTGGAACTCCCACTCCACCTCGCCGTGGAGGGTGACGTAGCCCTTCTCCACGGTCACGGTCACGGTGTCGGGCACGTTCGTGTCCCACTCCAGCGCCATCGCCGCCGCCCGCGCGATGTCGGTGTCGGTGCGGGTGTGGTCGTCGGGCAGCCTCACGACGATCTCGTCGGCGACCGCGCGCACCCCCTGCACCCGCTCGGCGGCCTTCACCGCCTGCCACTTCTCCACGTACGAGGAGACCTCGCCGGTGAGCGTGACCACCCCGTCCTTGACCGCGACACCGATCGCCGCGGCGTTGACGCTCGGCTCCCATTCGAGCTCGCGTTCGACGTCGGCCCTGAGCTCGAGGTCGCTCTTCACCGCGGGTCGCTCCACGTCGCTCCTCACCGAGGATCACCGAGAGGCAGCTCGACCTGGCGCATCAGCAGGAAGACGCGGCGCCCGCGGTGCACGCGGACCACCTCCTGGCGGTAGCCCGGCACCGCCATCTCGATGACGTACACCCGCGCCTGGCGGCGGGTCTCGAGCAGCGTGCGGGGGCCCTCCGTCTGTTCGACGGGGGCCTCCCGCAGATGTGGGGTCAGGATCATGGGAACACCTCCGCCGTCACCGCGCCGTCAGCCACCTCGGTCCGCTCTCGGACGGAGTGCCTCCTACCCGGGACGTCGCGGGCCCGAAACCCGGCTCAGCCGGCCTCGGCCTCCAGCTCGGCCCTGGCCTCGGCGAGCGCCCGCCGCTCCTCCTCGCTGGGCTGCGGGTACTGCGGGTCGATGTCCACCAGGGCGTCGACCATCAGCGCGGCGACGCACAGGCGGGTGAACCACTTGTGGTCGGCGGGCACGACGTGCCAGGGCCCCCAGCGGGTGCTGGTGTGGCTGAGCGCGTCCGAGTAGGCGCGCATGTAGTCGTCCCACCACCGCCGCTCGCGCACGTCGGCGGCCGAGAACTTCCAGTTCTTGCGCGGGTCGTCGATCCGCTCGAGGAAGCGCCGCCGCTGCTCCTCCCTGGAGATGTTGAGGAAGACCTTGACCAGCCGGATGCCGTTGTCGGTCAGGTGGCGCTCCCAGTCGTTGATCTCGCGGAAGCGGCGCTCCCAGATGTCCGGGCCCATGAGGTCGACGGGCAGCCGCTGCCGCTGCAGGAGCTCGGGGTGCACCCGCACCACCAGCACCTCCTCGTAGTGCGAGCGGTTGAAGATGCCGATGCAGCCGCGGTCGGGGAGGCGGTTGGAGTAGCGCCACAGGTAGGTGTGCATGAGCTCCTCGGTGGACGGCACCTTGAAGCTGCTCACCCGCACGAAGCTGGGGTTGAGCCCGCTCATGACGTGCTTGATGGTGCCGTCCTTCCCGGCGGCGTCGAGCGCCTGGAGGACGAGCAGGACCCCGTGGGTGGCCTGCGCCGAGAGCCGGTCCTGGTACCGGGCGAGCAGCTCGAGACCCTGCTGCAGGTGGGGCTCCGCCTCCTCCCTGCCGGAGAGGCCGCCGGTGTCGCGAGGGTCGAAGTCGTCCGGCACCCACACCTTCCTGCCCGGCCTGACCCGAAGCGGCCGGATGATCCGGCGCAGCGCCTCGCGCTCCTCGTCTCCGTCTCCCATCTGCGCAGGGTAGCCGCGGGTGAACCGGGTTCACATGGAGCCGGGACGGAGCGGCGGCCTCCCGGCGGCTCGGTTTCGCGGGACGCGGCGGGCGGGTAGCAGCGGACCAGGGCCGGCCGCGGCGGACAGCGCCGCGGAGCGTGCCACCGTCTGGCTCCTGGAGGACTCCCCATGCTGTCCGATCCGGTCATCGGCATCGTCGCCGAGGCGTCGCGCTACTGGTGGCTGCACCTGATTCGGGGTGTGGCGGCGCTGATCTTCGGGGTCATCGCCCTCGCCTACCCGGGCATCACCCTGGTCTTCCTCGCCGCCCTGGTCGCTGTCTGGGCGCTGATCCTGGCCTTCACGGAGATCGCCCAGGCCTGGCGGCTGCACCAGATCCACCGTCGCTTCCACACCTAGGCGCGGAGGGCCGCCCCGATGTGGAGCACCAGCCGTGTGGCGGAGGCCTGCCCGCCATTCGAGAGAGCTGCAGAGGGGCGGCTCCGGCAGGCCACCATCGACCTCGAGGCCCGGGTGCAGACAGGCTGGGAGCGGCTGGAGCCGCGCCGGCAGCTCCGTTCGGTGGTGGATCGCCTCGACGAGGCCATCCGCGCCTGCGAGGAGGCCCACCTACGGCAGCTGCACGAGGTGAACGACGAGCTCGCCGCCCATGCCCGCGAGGTCTTCGTCGAGGCCCTGCCGGTGCTCGAGTGCGCCACCGGCGACCCCGCCAGGCCGCCCGCGCCGGTGCCGGCGGTGCCCCGCCGAATCGACCACCTGATGGACCTGCTGTGGTCGCTGCAGGACCGCACCTTCGACGCACTGGCGCCCTGGCGGCGCGAGCTCGCACTGAACGACGAGTAGGCGAACCCGCGAACCCGGTTCACACCGGGGCCGGCGAGGGTAGAGGGCCG
>JAQBPI010000077.1 GCA_028287605.1 Chloroflexota bacterium | reverse complement strand
CCAGCAGCACGACGGTGAGGACGGCGCCGGTGGCCAGCCCCCAGCGGATCAGCCGGCCGGCCAGCTCCCGCGCCGCGGCCACGTCCCCCGCGCCCACCGCGGCGCCCACCAGCGCCTGGGCGGCGATGGCGAGAGCGTCGAGGCTGAACGCCAGGAAGGTCCACAGCTGGATGGCGATCTGGTGCGCGGCCACGGTCACCGGTCCGATGTGCGCGGCGACCGCGGTGGCGACGCTGAAGGAGATGAGGAAGGCGAGGGTGCGGGCCCCGAGGTCGCGGGCGGAGACCAGCTGCGCCGCCATCCTCCTCGGCGCCGGACGCAGCCGGGCGCCGCGACGCGCCAGGGCGGCGGCGAAGATCACCGCGGCCGCCGACTGGCAGAGCGCGTTCGCGATCGCGGATCCGCGGATGCCGAGGTGGGCGCCGTAGACCAGCACGGCGCTGAGCGCGGCGCTCACCGCGTTGGCGACCACCACCACCACGAAGGGGGTCACGGTGTCCTGGAGGCCGCGCAGCCAGCCCTGGCCGGCGAGGGCGACGCAGACGAAGGGCAGGCCGAGAGCGGCGATTCGCAGCCAGGCGATCGCCTGCTCGCGCACCGCGGCGTCGCCGCCGCCGACCAGGGCGACGGCGGCGGGAGCCAGAAGCTCGACCACGGCGGTCATCAGCAGCCCGGTGAGCAGGGCCAGCCAGGTGGCCTGGACGGCGAGGTCGAGGGCGGCCTCGCGGCGGCCCGCCCCCAGCGCCCGGGCCACGCCTCCTGTGGTGCCGTACTCGAGGAAGGTGGCGACGCTGGTGACCGCGGTGATCGCCGTTCCCCCCACCGCCAGGCCGGCGAGCGGCACCCGGCCGAGGTGGCCGACGATGGCGGTGTCGGCGAGCAGGTACATCGGCCCCGCGGCGAGCGCCCCGAGGGCGGGCAGGGCGAGGGAGAGGATGGTCCTGCGGCTCACCACGGGCGGCGCCTCCAGGTCGGGTTTGGCCCCGGACGGAACCGGGAACGTTGCACCTGCAACTACAATGCTTCAGTCGGGGCAGACCGTCCCGAGGAGGTGCTCCCCATGCCCGCCGTCACCGTCGACGACATTCTCTCCCTCCCCCGCATCCCCGAGCCGGACGCCGCCGTGGCCGTGGAGCGCCCGGTGCTGGGCGTGACCACCGCGCCGAACGGCTTCGAGGGCGAGGGGTTCCCGGTGCGACGCGCCTTCGCCGGCGTCGACCACCGCCATCTCGACCCCTTCGTCCACATGGACCAGATGGGCGAGGTCGAGTACGCCCCCGGCGAGCCCAATGGCACCTCGTGGCACCCGCACCGCGGCTTCGAGACCGTCACCTACATCATCGACGGCACCTTCCAGCACCAGGACTCGAACGGCGGCGGGGGGCTGATCACCAACGGCGACACCCAGTGGATGACCGCGGGCGCGGGCATCCTCCACATCGAGGCGCCGCCGGAGGCGCTGGTGGTCAGCGGCGGGCTGTTCCACGGCATCCAGCTCTGGGTCAACCTGCCCGCCGCCCAGAAGTGGGTCGAGCCCCGCTACCAGGACATCCGCGCCGGCCAGGTGGGGCTGCTCAGCTCCCACGACGGCGGCGCGCTGGTGCGGGTGATCGCGGGTGACGTCGCCGGCCACCAGGGGCCGGGCAGCACGTACACGCCGATCACCGTGCTCCACGCCACCCTCAGCCCGGGGGCGCGGCTGCGCCTGCCCTGGCGGCCGGACTTCAACGCCCTGGTCTACGGCCTCGCCGGCCAGGGCACCGTGGGGCAGGACGCCCAGCCCTTCGGCACCGGCCGGCTGGCGGTGCTCGGCGCCGGCGACGTGCTCACCGTCAGCGCCGACCGCGAGCAGGAGAGCCGCTCGCCCAACCTCGAGGTGCTCGTCCTCGGCGGCCGTCCCATCCGTGAGGCGGTCGCCTGGGGAGGCCCGTTCGTGATGAACACCCGCGAGGAGGTGCTGCAGGCGTTCGAGGACTTCCGGCGCGGGCGGCTGGGACGGATCCCGGCCGGGCACTGAGCCCGCGGCCGGGGCCGGCGTATCGCCGGCCCCGGCCCGAGCCGCCAGCACGGCCGGTCAGCGCTTCGGCGCGGGGGCCCCGGCGCGCGCGTTGGTCGGTGAACCGCCGGTCATCACGCGCTCCATGGTGACGTTGCCGTTGAGGACAGCTCCGTCCTCAATCACCAGGCGGCCGACCTTGACGTCGCCGGTGATGATCCCCGACCCGGCGATCAGCAGCCGGTCGCGCACCGCCGCGTCCCCGTCCACGGTGCCGCGCACGGTGAGGTTCTGCGCCGACAGCGTCGCCTTCACGGCGCCGCCGTCGTCCACCTGCAGGTCACCGGTGATCGCCGCCTCGCCCTCGAGAATCCCCTGCACCTGCAGGTGTCCGTCGTACACGAGCTTTCCGATCAGCTGGTCCTGTGCACCGAGGGTGATGGTGCCGGCTGCCGCCGCCGCGCCCTCGACGATTCGGGGCCGGCCGCCGCCGCTGGCCGGTGGTGTCTGGGGCGTCGCCGTCTGCGTATCCATGTCCGCCGTCCTCGCGTTGAGCGATGGTGAGAAGGGGATGCCGTCGCGAGCATCGCCCCTGTCGACAGCGAGCGCCGCACGCGGTGGTGATCTTAGCGGGACAGAGAGTCCGATTTGTCGAGTGACGCATCCTGTCCAGAACCTTAACGGGATGATGCGCACCTCCGACCCGCGCATTTCCGATCCCGCGGAGCCGATCGCCGACTTCTTCGATGCGTTCGCAGCTCTCTACGACGACTGGGCGCGCGGACTGCACTCCAGAGTGGCATCGCGACTCGTGACGCTGTCCGCGCCCACTCCCGGCGAGGACTGCCTCGACGTCGGCTGCGGCACCGGCCTGGTGGCCAATGCGGTGGCCTCGCTGGTGGGCCCGCGAGGCACCGTGGTCGGGCTCGACGTCGCCCCGGGGATGCTGCGGCGGGCGCGCGACCGGTCGCGGTCGGAGGGGCTGCGCAACACCGTCTTCGAGCACGAGCGGGTGAGCCATCGCCTGCGCTTCCAGGACGGGCTGTTCGACCTCGTCACCCTGGGCACCTCGCTCGCCTTCCTCGGCGATCCCCTCGCCGTCCTCACCGAGGCGCGGCGGGTGCTGCGCGACGGCGGCCGCATCGCCCTCTCGCTGCGACGGCGCTCGCTGGTGACGCCGGCGCAGGAGGCGTTCTTCGGCTGGCTGGAGGAGCTGACCGCGCAGCACTGGCGCGCGATCCCGCGGCCGCAGGGCAGCCGCTCTCCGCTCGGCGAGCCGCAGACGCTGCGCCGCCTCCTCCTCGAGGCCGGCTTCGGCGAGCCGGTGACCACCATGCTCGCCACCGGCTCGCAGATGCCCTCGGCGTCGGCGTGGATCGACCACATGACCTGGTCCGGCCCGTGGCCGTGGGCGCTGCTCACCACCCTCGGCCCCACTGAGCGCGGCCGGCTCGAGGCGGCGCTCGGCCGGGAGATGGAGCGGATGGGCGACGAGGCGTTCCACTACACGGACGCCTTCACCTTCGCCGTCGCGCCCACCGCCTGACCTCGCGCGAGCGACGCACCGCCGGCCGGGTGCGGGCGCCGCTTGCGGCGGCAGCGCTGAGCGCCGGTCTGGACGCCTGAAGGCTGTCCACGACGCCGCTCAGCCACCGGTTCGGTCCTCAGGCGGCGCGCGCGCTTCGACGAACGCGACTTCCGCCCGGTCGCACCGCTGCAGGGAGGGACCTTCACCCTCCTGCCGGCGGACGGCTGAGCGGCTACCGTTGACAGGGTGAGCTCCACCCCTCCGCTCCGCCCCCTGCCGATCTCCGCGGCGAGCCCGCCGGCCGCGCCGCCGCGCCACGAGACCATCCT
>JAQBPI010000069.1 GCA_028287605.1 Chloroflexota bacterium | reverse complement strand
GACCACCAGCTCTGGCTGCTCACCCGCCAGGGCCGCGCCGGCTTCGTGCTCACCGGCCGCGGGCACGAGATCGCGCAGATCGCCAGCGCCGCGACGCTGCGCCGGGGCCACGACTCGGCCTGGCCCTACTACCGCGACATGGGCGTCGGCCTGGCCCTGGGCGTGACCCCCTATGAGATCCTGCTCGGGGCCCTGGCCCGTGCCGCCGACCCCCACTCCGGCGGCCGCCAGCTGACCATGCACCTCTCCAGCCCGAGCCTGCGCATCGGCAGCATCTCCAGCGGCATCGCCGCCCACCTCCCCCACGCGGTGGGCGCCGCCTACGCGGCCCGGGTGCGGGGCGACGACAGCGTCGCGCTCTGCTGGTTCGGCGACGGCGCCGCCAGCGAGGGCGCCACCCACGAGGCGATGAACCTCGCCGCGGTCCACCGGCTGCCGGTGGTCTTCATCTGCGAGAACAACGGCATCGCCATCAGCGTGCCGCTGGCCCTGCAGATGCCGGTGGAGCGGGTCAGCGACCGCGCCACCGCCTACGCCATGCCCGGGGTGAGCGTCGACGGCACCGACGCCGAGGCGGTGTACGCGGTCAGCCGCACCGCGGTCGAGCGGGCGCGGGGCGGCGAGGGCCCCAGCCTGCTCGAGCTGCGCGTGCCCCGGATCACCCCCCACTCGTCGCAGGACGACGACGCCTACCGCAGCGACGAGCAGCGCGCCACCGCCGCCGCCGCCGACCCGCTGCCCCGGCTCCGCGAGACCCTGATCGAGCGCGGGCTGCTCAGCCTCGACGACGACAAGCGGATGGTCCGCGAGGCCCGCGAGCAGGTCGTGGCCGACGAGGACCTCGCCCTCGCCATGCCCGAGCCGCCGCCCGAGCGGGCCCGACGCTGGCTGCACGCCGGCGACCCGCCCCACGAGGGCGCCGTCCTCCCCGCCCGCTACGCCGGATGGATGGGGGTCTTCGGTGACTGAGCCGGTGGCGGGACGCACCATGGTCCAGGTGCTCAACGACACCCTCCGGGCGGAGATGGCGCGCGACCCCGGCGTGGTGGTGCTGGGACAGGACGTCGGCCTCAAGGGCGGGGTGTTCAAGGTCACCGCCGGGCTCCAGGCGGAGTTCGGACGGATGCGCGTGCTCGACACCCCCATCTCCGAGATCGTCATCGCCGGGGCGGCCATCGGCGCCGCGATGATGGGGCTGCGCCCGGTGGCGGAGTTCCAGTTCGCCGACTACATGCATCCCGCCTACGACCAGATCGTCAACCAGGCGGCGACGATGCGCTGGCGCAGCGTGGGCGCGTGGTCGGTGCCGGTGGTGTTCCGGGCCCCCTGCGGCGGCGGCGTGCGCGGAGGCGTCTACCACTCGCAGAGCATCGAGGCGCTCTACGGGCACATCCCCGGCCTGCGCGTGGTCGTGCCCGCCACCCCGCGAGACGCCGGCGGGCTGCTGCGGGCCGCCATCCGCGACGACGATCCGGTGGTGTTCTTCGAGCACAAGGCCCTCTACCGCCGCGGCCGCGAGCTGGTGACCGACGACTCGGAGGTCATCCCCCTCGGCGTCGCCCGGCTCGACCGCCCGGGCGGCGACGTCTCGGTCATCACCTACGGCATGGGTGTCCACCTCGCCCGCCAGGCGGCGGAGCGCTGCGCCGCCGAGGGGGTGGAGACGGAGATCCTCGACCTGCGCACGATCTCGCCCTTCGACCGCGAGGCGGTGGCCCGCAGCGTCGCCCGCACCGGCAAGGTGCTGCTCCTGCACGAGGCCAACCGCACCATGGGCCCCGCCGCCGAGATCGCCGCCTTCATCGCCGAGGAGCTCTTCACCGACCTGGACGCCCCGGTGCTGCGCATCGGCGCCGACGACTGCCACCTCCCCTACAACGCCCCCGAGGAGGCCGCCATCCTCCCCGACGCGGGCGGCGTCGCCGAGGCGATCCACCGGCTGGCGGCGTACTGAGGCCGGCGCGCGCCTCACCCGATGTGACGGCGGCCTCGCCGCTGTTGCGATCGGCGCGGACCGCGTCACGGACATGCGGGTCGAAGTGACCAGTGAGAGTCGGAGGTCCTGGTGACGCCTCGGTGGGGGCACACTGCGAGCGTCGGCACCACTGACAAAGGCAAACCCTCCGCGAGGAGGGGACGCAAAGCCACGGATCTCTCGCAGACCGCCGGGTTACCAAGGGTCGCCATGGGCCGACAGCACGGAGTGCTGCCATGCCCATGCGCACGCTGTTCACCGCAGTCGCGGCCGCCGGCTCCTTCGCGGGTGCCTTCGCCCTCGTCCATACGAGCGTGGTGTCGCCGGTCCCCAGCATCACCGCATCCGCCGCGACGAGCGTCGACACCGTCCACATCCGCGCCACCGCGGCCCCCGCCCCGGCGCCGACCCCGGTGCCCACGCCGGTGCCCACCCCGGTGCCGGTGATGCGGCGGGCGGCATCCGCGCCGGTCCCTGTTCCCGCCCCGGTGGTCAGGCGCCCGGCGCCCACCCCGCCCCCGCCGCCCGCACCGGTGGTGCTGCGCGACCGGCTGACCAGCGGCGACGGCAGCCTCGACACCGCCGTCGGCGCGTACGGCGACTGCTCGGGCCGCACCGAGCTCACCCACGCCATGGCCGCCATCGACACCTGCATCTCCGGTCCTCAGTACTTCGTCGGCCACAACGTCGGGGTGTTCACCCCGCTCATGCACATGGGCGTGGGCGCGATCATCACCTACTACGACGCAGGCGCCATCGCCCACGTGTGGCGGGTGGTGTCGGTCCGCGGCGACTGGCATTCCGCCAACGGCGTCCCCCCGGCCACCGGCTCCGACGTGGTGGCGCAGTTCCAGACCTGCGTGGTCGCCGACGGCTCGGTCGATCGCATCCTCGACGTCGTGCCCGCCTAGCAGCGGCAGGGCGGAAGGCCACCTCAGGCCCGAGCCTTCTCCCCGGTCCAGGCGACGAGCGCGCCGGCGTCCCGAGTGTTGATGACCGATCCGGCATCAACTCCGCAGGCGGCGGCGCGCTCGCAGCCGAGGATCTGCCAGTCCAGCTGCCCGGGGGCATGCGCGTCGGTGTCGATGGAGAAGCGGCAGCCGGCCTCGACGGCGAGGCGCAGCAGCCGCTTGGGCGGGTCGAGCCGCTCGGGCCGGCAGTTGACCTCGACGGCGACGTCGTGGCGGCGGCAGGCCTCGAAGACCACCTCGGCGTCGAACTCCGACTCGGGCCGTCCCTTCCCCCTGACCAGCCGGCCGGTGCAGTGGCCGAGCACGTCGGTGTGGGGGTTGGCCACCGCCGCCACCATGCGCCGGGTCATGTCCTCGGCGGGCATGCGCAGCTCGGAGTGCACGCTGGCGACGACCAGGTCGAGCCGGGCGAGCAGCTCGGGCTCCTGGTCGAGCGAGCCGTCGTCGAGGATGTCGACCTCGATCCCGGTGAGGATGCGGAAGGGGGCGATCTCCGCGTTCAGCGCGGCGACCACCTCGAGCTGGTGGCGCAGCCGCTCGGCGGTGAGGCCGCGGGCCTCCCTGAGCCGCGGGGAGTGGTCGGTGAGCTCCAGGTACTCGTGGCCCAGGGCGCGCGCCGCCGCGGCCATCTCGTCGATGGGACTGCCGCCGTCCGA
>JAQBPI010000037.1 GCA_028287605.1 Chloroflexota bacterium | reverse complement strand
AGGCCGAGATCACGGTGCCGCCGGGGGGCAAGGCGCCGGTCTTCGCCGAGACGGTGGCGGCCATGGGCCTCGACCCCGCCGACGTGGTGGCGGTCGGCGACAGCCCCGGGGACATCGACATGTTCCGGGCCGCCGGCCTCGGGGTCGCCTTCTGCCCGGTGAACGCGGAGACCGTCGCGGCCGCCGACGTGATCATCGACACCCCCGACATGCGCCGCCTCGTGCCCCTGGTGCTCGGCGGCGGCGGCCAGGCCCGCCGGTGAGCGATGCCGGCCGCCAGTACCACCTCGCCTGCGGTCCCGGCGACGTCGGCGGCTACGTGCTCCTCCCCGGCGACCCGGGACGCTGCGAGCGCATCGCCGCCCACCTCGACGGCGCCAGGCTTGTCGCCACCAACCGCGAGTACACCACCTGGACGGGGGCGCTCGAGGGGGTGCCGGTGAGCGTCACCTCCACCGGGATCGGCGGTCCCTCCGCGGCGATCGCGGTCGAGGAGCTCTGCAACCTCGGCGCTCACACCCTGATCCGGGTGGGCTCCTGCGGCGCGATGCAGCCGGGCCTGCGCCTCGGCGACGTGATCGTCGCCCAGGCCGCGGTGCGCGACGAGGGCACCAGCGCGCAGTACGTCCCGCTGGCCTGGCCCGCCGTCGCCCATCTCGACGTCGTCGACGCGCTCCGCGCCGCCGCAGCCGCCGCCGGGGTGCGCCACCACGTCGGCACGGTGCAGTCGAAGGACTCCTTCTACGGGGAGATGGAGCCGGGGCGGATGCCGATCGCCGCCGAGCTGCAGGCCCGGTGGACGGCGTGGGTGCGCGCCGGGGTGCTCGCCTCGGAGATGGAGTGCGCCGCGCTCCTCACCGTCGCCGCGGTGCGCCGGGTCCGCGCCGGCGCGGCCCTGGCGGTGGTCAACGCCGCGCCGACGGTGGACGCGATGCCCGACCCCTCCCGCCTGCCCATCGACGCCCTCGTCGGCGTCACGGTCGACGCCGTGCGTCGGCTCGCTCGCGTGCCTCGGCCGTAGGTACACCGGTTGAGCCGACCACCCCCCGGGACGCGACCGGGAAAGATGCCCGGCAGTTCTGCCGCCGGTGGAGATTCGCGGCCGGCCGCTCTGCCGCCGGTCGAGATTCGCGTCTGGCCGCTCTGCCGCCGGTGGAGATGCCCGGCAGTTCTGCCGCCGGTCGAGGTTCGCGGCAGTTTCTCCACGGTGTTTTTACCGGGGGAGGCTACGCCTCCCCCCGTTTAGCGCAAGACATCGTGCGCTGGCGCGCCCGATGCCGGCGCTGCCCCCCTCCACGCCGGCACTCGCCGGCGACGCGCGCTTCGCGCGCTCATCGTGAAGGGTCGACGGGCCGAGATACCACGAGGAACGCTGCGCGTTCCTCACACCGGCCCCCCCGAGCGGCTTCACGGGTGGGGCGCTTGAACCCCGCATGGGCATCACGCGCGACCCTGCGGCGCCGAGCCCGCCGCCCTCTCCGCGGATCGTGCGCGTTTCCAAGAGGAACGCGCAGCGTTCCTCGCGTCGTACCTCGGCCGGTGGCTGCGCAAATTGCGAGCGCGAAGCGCGCGCCGCCGGCGAGTGCCGGCGAGGGGGGGCGGGAGCCGGCATCGGGCGCGCCAGCGCACGATGTCTTGCGAGCGAACGGGGGGGACGCAGTCCCCCCCGAGTCAAAACCGGCGGCAGAGCGGCCCCACGCGAATCTCGACCGGCGGCAGAACTGCCGGGCATCTCCGCCGGCACCTGAACCGCCGCGAGCCTCAACCTGCGCCACCACCGCCGCGCGTCTCCACCCGGTGGCCGATCGGCCGTGCAACTGGCCGACGGCAGATCGGCCGAGCGACTCCACCGGCGCCAGAGCTGCCGCGAACCTCACCGGCCGCGCGTCGGCCGAGCCACTCTACGAACGGCCCGTTAAAAGCGAACAGGGCCTCATCACTGCACCTGGCTGACGAAGCCCTGCCGGCTGCGGCCCCTGTCGGGCCGCGGACGCCCGGCAACCGTAGCACCGGGTCCCGCACCTGTAAAGGACGAAACGAGGGCCGGCGATGGGCGAGAATCCCGGATGCGTGGCACGCGTCAGGCGGACGGGGGCACCAGGACGATCTTCCCCTGCTGCTCGCCGGCGGCCATCCGCTGCAGCGCCTCGCGCGCCTCGGCGAGCGGGTAGGTGCGGTCGATCTGCGGGCGGATCCCCGAGCTCTGCACCAGGGCGATCAGCCGTTCCAGCTCCGCACGCGTCCCCATGGTCGAGCCCAGCACCGAGATCTGCCGGTAGAAGACCCGGTTGAGCTGCGCGGGGGGATCGCCTCCGGAGGTCGCGCCGGCCACCACCACCGCACCGCCGGGGCGCACCGCGCGCAGGCTCAGGTCCCAGGTGGCCGCGCCCACGGTCTCGATGACGGCGTCGACGCCGCCGGTCATGGAGAGCACCTGCTTGGCGGCGGCGCGGTCGGGCGCGAGGGCGGCGACGGCGCCGAGCTCGAGGGCGGCGGCGCGCTTGGCCTCGTCGCGCGAGGTGGCGATGGCGGTGATGCCGGTGGCGCGGCAGAGCGCCAGGGCGGCGCTGGCCACGCCTCCGCCGGCGCCCTGGATCAGCACCGTCGACCCCGGCCGCAGCCCGGCCCGGGTGAAGAGCATCCGGTAGGCGGTGAGGTACGCGGTGGGCAGGCACGCCGCGTCGGCCGCGCTGAGCCCGGGGGGGCGCGGCACCAGGTTGGCCGCGGGCACCGCGACGTACTCGGCGAGGGTGCCGTCGTAGGGGCGGTCGCTGAAGAGCGCCATCCGGCGGCAGAAGAGCTCGTCGCCGCGGCGGCAGGCGGGGCAGGCGCCGCAGCTGATCACCGCATGGAGCAGCACCGGCGAGCCGACCTCGGGCACCCCCTCGGGAGGGTCGGGGCCGTAGGCGGCGACCGTCCCCGCGGCGTCGGTGCCGAGCACCTGCGGGGGCTCGATCGGGCTGGCGGAGACCCCCCGGAGCAGCCAGAGGTCGTGGTGGTTGAGGGACGCGGCCTCGACCTTCAGCAGCGCCCAGCCGGGGCGGGGCTCGGGGGTGGGGAGGTCGCCGACCTCGAGGTTGTCGAGCGGGTCGTCCCCGCCGGTGCGGGCGAGATACGCAGCGAGCATGGCGCGGGAAGGTAGCACCCGGGGGCGCCGAGGCTGCGGGCAGCGGAAATCGGGCACGATACCGGGCCATGCGCATCACCGAGATGCTGGCCACGCGCCGGCCGGTCTTCTCCTTCGAGTTCTTCCCGCCCGACACCGAGGCGGGCACGGAGGTGCTCTTCCGCACCATCGGTGAGCTGCGCGAGCTCGAGCCGGCATTCGTCTCGGTGACCTGTCGCAACCACTCCAGGACCCGCACCCTCGAGCTGGTCACCCGCATCCGCGCCTCGACCGGCATCGAGCCGATGGCCCACTACACCTGCGCCGGCGCCACCGTCGACGAGCTCCACGCCACCCTGCGCTCGCTCCGCGACGCCGGGATCGACAACGTGCTGGCGCTGCGCGGCGACCCGCCCCGGGGCGAGACCGGCTTCCGCTCCGTCGAGGGGGGCCTCGACCACGGCAGCGACCTGGCGGCGATGATCCGCCGCGAGTACGACTTCTGCATCGGCGGCGCCTGCTACCCCGAGGGGCACACCGAGTCGGCGAGCCCGGAGGAGGACCTGCGCCACACCGTGCACAAGGTGGAGAGCGGGGTCGACTTCCTGATCACCCAGCTCTTCTTCGACAACGCCGCCTACGTCGACTTCACGTCCCGGGCCCGGGCCGCCGGCATCACCGTGCCGATCACCCCGGGGATCATGCCGATCACGTCCGTGCGCCAGCTCTCACGCTTCGAGGGCAGCCTCTTCGGCGCCCGGGTGCCAGCCCGGCTGCGGGAGGCGCTGCTGCGGCGCAGCGACGACGCCGACGCGGTGGTGCAGCTGGGGGTGGCGTGGGCGACGCTGCAGTGCGCCGAGCTGCTCGCCGGCGGCGCCCCCGGGATCCACTTCTACACCCTCAACCGCTCCCCGGCGACCCGAGCCATCCTCAGTGCCCTGAAGGCGGCGCGGCCGTGGGAGTCGAGGGTCTGACCAGCGTCGAGCGCCCGGACCGAGAGCCGCTGGAGCCGGCGGAGCTCGACCTCCTCCTGCCCTCCGGCCGGCTGCGGGCGCATCGCTTCGGCAGCGCGCGGGGGCGGCTCGCCGTCGGCATCCCCGGCATCAGCCACAACTCGCGCAGCTTCGACTTCCTCGGCGAGCGCCTGGGCGGGGGGCGGCGGCAGCTCGTGGCGCTCGACCTCCGCGGCCGCGGCCACAGCAGCGTCAGCCCGTCGGGCACGTACGGCTGGCGCCGCCACGCCCGCGACGTGATCGGCGCCGCGGCCCAGCTGGGCCGCCCACCCTACGACGTCGTGGGCCACTCCATGGGCGCCTTCGTGGCCATGGAGATGGCCGGGCTCGACCCCTCCGACATCCGCCGCGTCGTCCTCGTCGACGGGCTCGGCGTCCCCGACATGCTCGCCGTCACCGCCATCCTCCGGGTGGTGCGCCGCCTCGCCGGGCCCAGCCGCACCGCCGACGACTACCTGGAGAGGGTGCGGCTGACCGGGATCGTCAACCCCTGGAACGACTACTGGGACCGCACCTTCCGCTACGAGCTCACCGCCGACGAGCGCGGGGTCCGGCCCCGGACCGACCCGGTGGCGGTGCTCGAGGACATGGCCTACGGCAGCTGGCGCGACCCCCAGCGGCTGTGGGGCCGGCTCACCATGCCGGTGCTGCTGGTGCGCGCCACCCGGCCGCTGCTCGCCTTCGGCGGCCACGTCGTCGGCACCGCCGATCGCGACCGCTTCCTGCGCACCGTGCCGGGGGCCGAGTCGGTGGAGGTCGACGCCAACCACTACGGGGTGATGACCCACCCCTCCACCGCCTCCGCGATCCGCGCCTTCCTCTCATAGGGACCGCCGCCCGTCGTGGGAGCTTGATCTCCGTCGCGGATCCGCGCACCATTGGCGGTCCCACTGGGGGAAGGGGCCGCCGCACCGCCATGACCGACCGGGGAGTCGGTCGAGGAGGTCACCCATGCGCGCCTACACCATCGTGGTCCAACCCGCCGCGGAGCAGGAGGGCCTCATCGCCACCGTGGCCGACCTGCCCGGCTGGGCCGCCGGCGGGCGCACCGTCGAGGAATGCGTGGAACGCGCCCGCGAGGTGATCGGCCTCATCGAGGGACTCGACCCGGCGGGGGCGCCGATGGAGCTCGGTGGACGCCCCGCCGACGCGCCCATGGACGCCGAGGACGAGGAGGCCGCCGACGCGCTGCACCGGGCGATGGCGGCGCTCCGCACCGTCGAGAGCCAGCTCGAGGAGGAGATCACCCGGTCCGACGGCCGGGACCGCCGCCCGCTGCGCCGCGCCCACGCCGCCATCCTCCGGGCCCGCCGCTCCCTGGTCGAGGAGCAGCGCCGCGTCGGCGCCCTGGTCTGACCGGGACGCGACGGTGGAGGGGAACGGGCGGCGCGGGACGGCCGTCGCCGGCGCCCGCGCCCTG
>JAQBPI010000025.1 GCA_028287605.1 Chloroflexota bacterium | reverse complement strand
GACCGTGCCGCCGCCGCCGCCGACCGCCATCTCGCCGAGGACCCGGCGACCGCGCCGCCGCTCTGCGGCGTCCCGGTGGCACTCAAGGACGTGCTCTGCCTCGAGGGCTCCGAGACCACCGCCGCGTCGCGGATCCTGCGCGGCTTCAGCCCCCCCTACACCGCCACCGCGGTGCGGCGGCTGCTCGACGCCGGCGCGGTGGTGGTGGGCAAGACCAACTGCGACGAGTTCGCGATGGGGTCGTCCAACGAGAACTCCGCGTACGGGCCGGTGCGCAACCCCTGGGACCGGGAACGGGTGCCCGGCGGCAGCAGCGGGGGCAGCGCCGCCGCCGTGGCCGCGCGGATGGTGCCGCTCAGCCTGGGCACCGACACCGGCGGGTCGATCCGCCAGCCCGCCGCCCTCTGCGGGGTGGTCGGCTTCAAGCCCACCTACGGCCGGGTCTCGCGGTACGGGCTGATCGCCTTCGCCTCGTCGCTCGACCAGGTCGGGCCGCTCGCGCTCACCGTCGAGGACGCGGCGCTCGGCTACCTGCTGATCGCCGGCCACGACCCCGCCGACGGCACCTCCTCGCCCACCGCCGTCGAGGATCCGCTCCAGGGGCTGCGCGAGGGGGTCGACGGGCTGCGCCTGGGGGTGCCCCGCGAGTACTTCGGCGTGGGGCTCGACCCCGGCGTCCGTGCCGCCGTCGAGCAGGCGCTGGACGTGCTGCGCAGCCTCGGCGCCACCCTCGAGGAGGTGTCGCTGCCCAGCACCGACGCCGCGCTCTCCACCTACTACATCATCGCCCCCGCCGAGGCCTCCTCCAACCTCGCCCGCTACGACGGCGTCCGCTTCGGCCTGCGCGAGGATCGCGGCAGCCTGCTGCAGACCTACCTGCGCACCCGCGACGCCGGCTTCGGCCCCGAGGTGAAGCGGCGGATCATGCTCGGCACCTACGCGCTGAGCAGCGGCTACTACGACGCCTACTACCGCAAGGCGCAGAAGGTGCGCACCCTGATCTCCGAGGAGTTCGCGCGCGTCTTCGAGCGCGTCGACGCGATCGTCTGCCCCACCTCGCCGGTGACCGCCTTCCCCCTGGGCACCCGCTCCGACCCGCTCTCGATGTACCTGCTCGACGTGCTCACCGTGCCCGTCAACCTCGCCGGCCTGCCCGGTGTCTCGGTGCCGTGCGGGATGGTCGGAGGCCTGCCCGCGGGCCTGCAGGTGGTGGCGCCGCGGTTCATGGACGCTCGGGCGCTGCGCATCGCCCACGCCTACGAGCAGGCCACCGAGTGGCACACGCTGCGGCCCGGCGGCGTCGAGGCGGCGGCGTCGTGACCGGGACGCTGCGCGACGCCCCCGTCACCCAGGGGGGATCGGGGGAGTCCCCCGCAGACTACGAGGCGGTGATCGGGCTGGAGGTCCACGCCCAGCTGCTCACCCGCAGCAAGATGTTCTGCGGCTGCCCGGCGACCTACGTCGACGCCGAGCCCAACGACAACACCTGCCCGGTCTGCCTCGGGCTGCCGGGCACGCTGCCGGTGATCAACCGCCGTGCCGTCGAGTACACGGTGCGCACCGCGCTGGCGCTGCACTGCGAGATCCCCGACTTCACCAAGTTCGACCGCAAGAACTACTTCTACCCCGACCTCCCCAAGGGCTACCAGATCTCCCAGTACGACCTGCCGCTCTCGCGCGACGGCCACCTCGAGTTCAGCCTCGACGGCCGCCGGGTGCGCTGCGGCATCACCCGCGTGCACCTCGAGGAGGACACCGGCACCCTCCACCACGCCGGTGACGTGCTCCAGAGCGCGACCAGCTCGCTGGTCGACTACAACCGCTCCGGGGTGCCGCTGATGGAGATCGTCGGCGAGCCCGACCTGCGCAGCGCCGAGGAGGCGCGCGAGTACCTGGTGCGGCTGCGCCAGATCCTCATGTACATCGGCGTCAACGACGGCAACCTCGAGCAGGGCTCGTTCCGCTGCGACGCCAACGTCTCCGTCCGGCCCCGGGGCACCGAGACCCTGGGGGTCAAGGTGGAGATCAAGAACATGAACTCCTTCCGGGCGGTGCAGCGCGCCGTCGAGTACGAGATCGCCCGCCAGATCGCGGTGCTCGGCGGCGGCGGCAGCCTCCACCAGGAGACCCGCGGCTGGGTGGAGGCGCGCGGCGCCACCGTCTCCCAGCGGAGCAAGGAGCAGGCCCACGACTACCGCTACTTCCCCGAGCCCGACCTCGCCCCGCTGGTGCTGGGCGCCGAGTTCGTGGAGGAGGTCCGTCGCGCGCTCCCGGAGCTGCCCGAGGCGCGGGCGGCGCGGCTGGTCGAGCAGCACGGCATCGGCGAGTACGAGGCGGCCCTGCTCACCGCCACCCGCGAGGAGGCCGACTCCTACGAGCGCATCGTCGCCGCCGGAGTCTCCGCCCGGCTCGCCGCCAACTGGCTGGGCAACGAGGTCATGCGCCTCGCCAACGCCGAGCACCGTCCGCTCACGGAGAGCGGCCTCGGCGAGGACGGGCTGGTGGCGCTGCTCCGGCTGGTCGAGGCCGGGACGGTGAACACCACCACCGCCAAGGCGCTGCTCGAGGAGCTGTACCTGACCGGCGGCGACCCCGCGGCGATCGTGCGCGACCGCGGACTCGGCCAGGTGAGCGACACCGAGGCGCTGGGGGCGCTGGTCGACGCCGCGATCACCGCCAACCCCAAGGCGGTGGCCGACTTCCAGGCCGGCAAGGAGACGGCGCTGCAGCCGGTGGTGGGGCACGTGATGAAGGCAACCCGCGGCCGCGCCGACGCGCGTCTGGTCAACCGGCTGCTGCGTGAGCGCCTCTCCGGCTGAGCGCCGGGCCGCACGCCG
>JAQBPI010000087.1 GCA_028287605.1 Chloroflexota bacterium | reverse complement strand
GCGGCGGTGCCCGAGCCGCCCACGATGGCGTGGGCGCAGGGGGGGACGGCAGGCATGAGCCGCCGAGTATACGGAGCCCGGCACCGCCTCTCACGCCTGCGCGCCGGCGCCCCCCGCGAGGGCGTCGCCCCGCCCGTCACCTCCCCCGTCGGTGGGCGTCCTCCCCGTGAGGTCAGTCGAGGCGGAAGTCGGTGCGCAGCGGGAGGTGGTCCGAGGCGGTGGCGGTGTCGGGATCGTCGCCCGGCACCGAGCCGATCACCGCGCAGTCGAGCAGCCGCGGGGCCAGCAGCGGGTCGGCGAAGGCGTAGTCGATCCGCGCCGCCGGCATCCAGGTGGCGCAGGTGTACCCGGGCTCGCCGGCGGCATGGAGCTCGCGGAAGCAGTCGGTGTAGCCCGCCTTGAGCAGGTGGTCGACGGTCCAGCGCTGGATGTGGGTGTTGAGGAAGCGGTCGGTGTACGGCAGCCGCGGCAGCACCTCGGTGAAGGGGGTGAGGATCCAGGGCAGCCGGGGCAGGCCGACGTCGAGGTCGGGGTCGATGCCCACCTTCTCGTAGCGGCCCACCACCTCGGCGCTGCCGGCGCCGCCGCGGTCGACCGGCCCGAGCAGGCCGTCGAGGCCGCGCACCACCACGCCGGCGCGGCGCAGCTCCGCCATCCGCGCCAGGAAGGCGCTGGCGGCCACGGTGTCGCCCGGTGCGATCGAGTTGAGGTCACCGGTGATGAGGTGGGGAAGCTCGCGCTCCCGGCCGATGTCGTACAGCACCGACTGGATCTCCCCCATCCGCCGGGTCTCGCCGTTGGCGCGCTCGCCGAACCGGGCGGCGAGGTGGAGGCAGTGGATCCGCACCCGGGAGAAGCCCCGCACCCCGGTGCCCACCTCGCACTCGAGGTGGCCGCGCAGCATCACGTTGGGGTGGCGGTGGTTCCTCCAGCGGCGCACCGGGAGGCGGCTGAGGATGGCGAGGTTGAGGTCGGTGCCATCGCTCGACTCCCCCACCACCATCTCCATCGAGAGCCGCCCGGCGATGTCCCGGACCAGCTCGAGGTCGGTGCACTCCTGCAGGGCGATGACGTCGGCGCCGGAGCGCTCCAGCACCCCGGCGATGCGGTCGCCGCGCCCGGCGCCGCCGAGCAGGATGTTGTAGCTGACCACGCGCAAGCGCGGACCGCCGCCGTTGGGCGTCATCACGAGGGGGCGGGCGAGATCGCGGTGGGAGATCGGCTCACCGCGCAGCATGGTACGGGTCCGCACCGATATGTCGGTTGGTTAGGCTGGACGCATGGTCCACGCCCTCCCCGCGCGCGCCCGCCGTGCGGTGAGCTGAGGCCGGTGCTGGCCCGTCTGTACGGACTCGGCCGTCTCCATCCGGTGCTGCGGATGGTGCTGCTCTGGCTGGTCGCGTCCGGGGCCGTGGGCATCGGGATGGCGGCCCTCGCCGGGCAGCGGCACTTCGCCGCCGAGCTCAGCTCCGGGGCCGACCTCAACGTGGTGGAGACCCTCCTGGGCGACGGCTCCTCGCCCCGCACCGCCTGGCCGGGGTGGCTCGCCGCGGTGTTCTTCGGCCTCGCCCTGCTGCGCCTCTGGCGGGGCCGCCCCGAGCCCCCCGCGGGCCGTCCCCCGGGGGGCCACTGGACCGCCGCCGACATCCGCTCGGCGCTGCGCCGCGAGTACGCCGCGGTGCGGACGGCGATCGTCGTCCTGGCGGTCGTGGCCCTGGTCGACGGCGCCCGTGCCGCGGTCTACGGGGTGGCCGCCGCCTCGGGCGACGCCGTGGCCCGGAGCAGCGTCCTGCCCACCGCGGTCGAGGCCATGGGGCTGGTGGCCGCGGCGGTGATGCTCACCCTCTGGGGCCTGGTCTTCGCCCGCCTGCTGGAGCGCTGGGGGGCACTCTGAAGGGGGAAGGCTGTCAGCGACGAAGGAGCTGATGGCCTGGGGGAGGCCCCCTCCGTGCTGCGCGGTAGCGCAGCGAACCTGAACTGCTCAGGTGCGGCGCTCGACCACGTAGTCGCAGATCGACTCGAGGGCGCCACGCGCCTCGCTGTCGGGGAAGATGGCGAGCTCGGCCCGCGCCCGGTCGGCGAACTCGTGGGCCTGGCGCTCGGCCTCGGCCACCCCGGTCGAGCCCCGCACCAGCGCGACCACCTCGTCGGCGTCGGCGTCGCTGAGCGGCTCGCGGGCGAGCACCGGGCGCAGCGCCGGGCCCACCGCCGGGTCCTTGAGCGCGTACATCAGCGGCAGGGTGACCGTGCCCTGGCGGAGGTCCGCCCCGGTGGGCTTGCCCAGCTGCTCCTCGGTGGCGGTGTAGTCGAGCACGTCGTCGGCGATCTGGAAGGCGATGCCCAGGTCGCGGCCGTAGCGCTCCAGGGCGCGCTGCGCGTCGTCGTCCATTCCCGCGACGATCGCCCCGCAGTGGCAGGCGGCGCTGAGCATGGTGGCGGTCTTGCGCTCGATCTTGGTGTAGTAGGCCTCGACCGGCTGCTCGTAGTGGCGCTTGCTGGTGAGCTGCTGCAGCTCTCCCATGCAGATCTTCATCACCGTGGCGCTCACCACCTCGGTGATCAGCGGGATGCCGATCGCCGAGAGCAGGTTGGCGCCCTTCCCGAAGTAGTAGTCGCCGACGATGATCGCCGGGTTCGCGCCGAGCACGGCATGGATCGTGGCCAGCCCGCGGCGGGTCTCGGCGTCGTCGATGAGGTCGTCGTGGATGAGCGTCGCCGTGTGGATGAACTCGATCCCCATGGCGGCGTTGTAGACGTGGTCGATGTCGGCGTGGCCGAGCTTGGCGCTGAGGATGAGCAGCGCCGGGCGGATGCGCTTGCCCCCGGCGCTGACGATGTGCTCCATCGCCTTCGCCATGAAGCCAAGGTCGGCGGCCACGGTCTCGTGCAGCCGGCGCTCCAGCTCGCGCAGCTCGGCCGCGATCGGCTCGAGGAAGGTCTCCGAGGAGACGCTCACGACGCCACCATCCCAAGCCGGGGGATGCCGGCGGCGCCCGCCACCCCGGTGCCCCAGAGGTCGAGCACCTCGGGGACGGGCGGCGCCTCCCCGAAGAGCAGCGCGGCGGCGTCGATGAAGCGCTCGGGAAGCCCGGTGACCAGGAGCCGCGGGGGCGGCCCGCCGGCGGCACCGGCCTCCAGGCGGTTGACGGCGAGGATGCGCCGCACCCGGGCCGCGGTGGTCTCGGCGCTGTCGACCACGGCCAGCCCCGGAGCCACCCGGGCCAGCGCCGGGCGCAGCAGCGGGTAGTGGGTGCAGCCCAGCACCAGGGTGTCGGCCCCCCAGCCGGTGACCTCCTCCAGCACCTCGACGAGCGCCACCTCCGCCGCCGGGGAGTCGGCCTGCCCGGCCTCGACGATGTCCACCAGGTGCGGCGCCGCCCGGGGCAGCACGCCCACGCCGGGGTTGGCCTCCTTGATGGCGTGGAGGTACTGCTGGCTGGCGAAGGTGCCCTCGGTGCTGATGACGGCGATGCGCCCGTTGCGGGTGGTCTCGACCGCCGCCTGCGCCCCCGGCGCGATCACCCCGACGATGGGGACGTCAAAGCGCTCGCGGGCGGCGTGCAGCGCCGCCGCGGTCGCGGTGTTGCAGGCGATCACCACCAGCTTGACGTCCTCCGCCACCAGGTGCTCGATGATGCGGAGGGCGAACTCGCGCACCTCGTGCTGATAGCGCGGCCCGTAGGGGAAATGGGCGAGGTCGGCCAGGTACAGCAGCCGCTCGCCGGGGCACTGGCTGCGGAGCTCGCGGAGCACGGTGAGCCCACCGACGCCGGAATCGAAGACGCCGATCGGACGGACGTCGCTCATCTCGGCCGAGGATAGCAGGGCCTCCGCCCCGCGCCACCGGGGCACCGAGCTCAGCGAGGGGCGAGGAGCAGCCCCATGAGCACCAGATCGCGCTCCTCACCGCCGGTGCGCAGGTGGTCCCGCAGCCTCCCCTCCTCCACGAAGCCCACCGAGCGGTAGAGGGCGACCGCGCGGCGGTTCTCGGGGAAGACGCCCAGGGTGAGCTTGGCGAGGCGCACGGCGCGGGCCCAGTCGACGGCGGTCTCGAGCAGCGCGCGGCCCAGCCCCTGGTCGCGATGCTCGCGGGCCACGGTGATCGAGAGATCGCCACGGTGGCTCTCGTAGCGGCCCTGCTGGCGGTGGACGGCGAGCTGGCCGGCCAGCCGTCCCTCCACCTCGACGACCAGGCAGAGGCCGCCGTGGCTGATCAGGCTGGCGAGCCCCAGGCTCTCCTCCAGCTCGGTGCGCTCGCCGGGCTCGGCGGCGACCCAGATGCCCTCGGCGGCGACCGCGTCGCGCAGCGCCACCAGCGCGGGGGCGTCGCCGGCCCCGGCGGGCCGGATG
>JAQBPI010000243.1 GCA_028287605.1 Chloroflexota bacterium | reverse complement strand
ACGGAGAAGGCCATCGCCTCGAGCAGCGGGATGCAGAACCCCTCGTGGTCGCTGGCGCAGGCGAAGACGCCGGCGGACGCGTAGTGGGCGCCGAGCTCGGCGTCGGTCAGCCGCCGCCCGGGGATCTCGACCGCGTCCGCGACCCCGAGCCGCTCGGCGTGGCGGCGCAGCCCGGCGAGGTAGCCCCCGGTGTCGTCGGCGCTGCCGGCCAGCACCAGCCGGGCCTCGGGCGCGGCGGTGGCGCGCAGCGCGGCGAGCACCCGGATCAGCTCCTCCTGCCGCTTGTTGGGGGCGATGCGCCCGACGAAGAGCACCACCGGCGGCTGCGCCGGGCGGGACGGCCGGGGAGCCAGGCGGCTGAGGTCGACCGGGGGAGGCACCACCGCGTGGCGCCGCGCCCCCGCCGCCAGCGGCGCCTCCAGGTTGTAGGTGGAGTCGCCGATCACCAGGTCGGCGAGCGGCGCCAGGTGGGCCAGCTCGCGCTCGCCCCGCTCCAGCCAGTAGACCACCCGCGGGCTGGTGCCCCGGTAGAAGGCCGGCGGGGTGATGTTGTGGTAGACGATCACCCGCCGTGCCGGGGTGCTCTCCACCAGGCGGGCGAGCGGCGAGCCGATGGAGAGGTGGTAGAGGAGGGCGTCGTCCCGCCCCAGCCGCCCCGCCAGCGCCTCGGCGGGAGCGGCCTCGCGTCCCAGCCGGCGGTCGATCAGGTCGGCGTAGATCTCCGAGCGGAAGCCGAGGCGGCGGAGCATCGCGCGCATCCGCAGCACCGCCCCGCCGATGGCGTCGCCGTAGGAGAGCACGGGCAGCAGCTGGTGGACGGCGGGGGCGCTCAGCCGGCCATCTCCCGCACCGCGGCCTCGATCCGGCCGAGCACCGCCGGCCAGGAGTAGCGGCGGGTCACGTAGCCACGGCCCCCCTTCACCATCGCGGCGCGCAGCCCGGGGTCGCCGCGCAGCCGGTCGACCATCGCGGCGAACTCCTCGGCCGATCCCACCCACACCCCGCCGCCGCTCTCCGCGCAGTGCTCGCGGGTGACCGCGCAGCCGGCGTCCACGATCGCCGGCGTGCCCGACAGCCAGCCCTCCATCAGCACCCGGGAGAAGCTCTCCATCCGAGAGAGCTGGACGCTCGCCAGCGAGGCGGCGAGGGCGTCGAGCATGTCGGCGTGGCTGACGAAGCCGAGGTCGCGGACCAGCGGCCGGCCGGCCGCCGGCGGCTGCAGCGGGCCGCCCCCCATGGAGAGCAGGGTGACCGGCCCGCGCCGCGAGAGCGCGCGGCCGTAGAGGGTGACGTACTCGAGCACGAGGTGGTAGTTCTTGCCGCGCTCGCGCCGCCCCGCGTAGGCCAGGGCGTCGCCGTCGATGCGGTGGCGGCGGCGGAAGCTGGCGCCGTCGACCCGGGGGCAGGCCTCGAAGCCCTCGCCGACGACGCGGTGGGCGGGCAGCTCGCCGAGCAGCCGGGCGGCGAGGTCGCGCTCCGCCTCGGTGTTGAAGATCAGCCCGGCGACGCCGCGCAGGGTGGCCTGCACCGGGGCGAAGCGGGCGTAGGCCTCGTCGTGGAGGCAGGGGATGACCAGGCTGCGGTCGGGCCGCACCGCCGCCCCCAGCACCGTGCTGGCGAACAGGTAGGGCGCGAAGAGCAGCGCGTCGACTCGCGGTGCGGTGGCGCCGATCGCCTCCAGCAGCGGCTCGCTGAGCCCCGTGTTCTCCACCCAGGCGCGCTCGCCGCCCTCGCCGAGACGGAGCCCGGCGTCGAGCACCGGCTGCTGGCGGGCGGCCAGGGCGTGGTCGCGGGGACGGGTCACCGGATGGCGCCGCACCCGCACCCCGGCGACGCTGCTCTCGCCGGCGGGCAGCGCGTCGGCCCAGGTGTGGTGGTCGACGACGCAGGTGGTGAGCACCTCCACCTCGTGGCCGGCGGCGGCGAGCCGCTCGGCGTAGTCGCGGACCTGGGTCTCAGCCCCGCCGAGGATCTCCGGTCCGTAGCGAGGGGTGACGAAGGCGAGCCTCACCCATGGGCCTCGTCGCCGTCCCGGCCGGCCTGCCGCTCGAGCCGCTCCAGCCTCGCCTCCAGGGCGCGGAGGTCGCGGAGGAGCGCCAGGTTGAAGCGGTTCTGGTCGTGGACGGCGGGGTGGACGTACCAGCTCAGGAGGCGCCGCAGGGCGCGCTTGCCGAAGACCACGGCGGGCCCCACCACCGGCCGGGTGGAGCGAAGCGGCCGGCTGCTCTCGACGATGGCGAGCGCCTCGGGGGGCTCGCTCTCCTCCTCCACGGCGAAGCCGGCGCGGAGCCGGAGCAGCAGCTCCTCGGGGTAGTCGCCCGCGGCCCGGCGCCGGGCGACCTCGGCCTCCACCTCCGCCACCAGGGCGGCGACGTCGACCCGGTCCTCCTGCACCACAGCGCGGGCAGACTACCAGAGCGGTGCCGCTGCCGAGAGGCCCGCGCCGCCTCCCCGGCAGTCCGGAGACCGGGGTGAGCGGCCGCCGTCTGTAACCGAAACCCGTGGCCCCAACCCGCGTCGTCCGTGATCACGACGCAATGCCATTGCCGCGGCGCTGGGACGAGGGCCGCCGGCTCTGCTAGGGTGCGCCCTGTCATGCGCGTCCGACGCGTCCTCCTCCACGTTCTTGCCGTCTCTGTCGCACTGCTGACACCGGTGCTGCTCGCCCGTCAGTGGGCGGATGCGCAGCCGGTTCCGTATGGCACCGTGCTGGTCGCCGGGTCCGACTGGGCGGGCGCCTCCGCCGCGGTCGGCGACCTCAACGTGTACAGCAACGGCGACGGCAATCGCGACGCCGCGCAGACCTACGGCCTCGAGTACGAGTGCGTGGAGCTGGCGCAGCGCTGGGCGGCGGTGCGCTTCGGCGCGCAGCCGATCTGGCCGGTCGCCTACGCGTTTCAGATGTGGGACGTGGGCCCGCGGCTCAGGGTCCCCTGGCAGCAGCTCCCCAACGGGGGCGCGGTGGCCCCGCAGTACGGCGACCTGCTGGTCTTCGGCGGCACCGCGGGCGCGCCCGCGGGGCACGTCGCCGTGGTGGCGTCCGCGGCGTCCGACCACGTGGACGTCGTCGAGCAGAACTGGGCGCTCTCCAACCCGACCGGACGGGCGCGGCTGCCGCTCGCCGGCACCACCATGCCGTCCCGGCTGGGGATGCCCGTGCTCGGCTGGCTGCGCGCCTCGCTGGCGCCGAGCGGGCTGAGGGGCGCCGACGGTCCCGGCGGCTTCGCCCTCGACGGCTACGGCGGCATCCATCCCTGGGGTAGCGCCGCCCCGCTCGCCCAGGCGGTGAGCTGGCCGGGCTGGGACATCGCCCGCGGCGTCGCCGTCCAGCCCGGCGGCGCCGGCGGCTACGTGCTCGACGGGTGGGGAGGGATCCACGGCTTCGGCAGCGCGCCGGCGCTCGACGGCACCGCCTACTGGCCGGGCCAGGACGTCGCCCGGGCGATCGCGCTGCGCCCCGACGGGGTCAGCGGCTACGTGCTCGACGGCTGGGGAGGCGTCCATCCCTTCGGTGGCGCCCCGGCGGTGGCGACCACCGCCCACTGGCCGCACCGGGACATCGCCCGGTCGATCGCGCTGCGCGCCGACGGGGTGAGCGGCTACGTGCTCGACGGCTGGGGCGGGGTCCACCCCTTCGGTGGCGCCCCGGCGGTGGCGACCACCGCCCACTGGCCGGGCTGGGACATCGCCCGGGGCCTGGCGCTGCGCCCCGACGGCCGCAGCGGCTGGGTGGTGGACGGCTGGAACGGCATCCACCCGTTCGGCGACGCCCCGACGCTCTCCTCGACCGCCTACTTCCCGGGCCAGGACATCGCCCGCGGCATCAGCGTCGTCGACGCCGGCGGCGGCTACACGATCACCGCCTGGGGGCGGGTGCGCGAGTTCGGCGACGCGCCGCCGGTCAGCCTCTCGGCCGCCTTCGACGACCCGGTGGCCCGCGGCATGGGGTAGCGCCCCGGCCCCAGCCGGCGTCGACTCCCGGCTGCTACCCTTCGCCCGGCGCGAGACCCTCCCGATCCGGGTTGCCCATCCCGACGTCCAGGAGCCCCGGCCATCTTCGATCGTCTCCAGCCGGCCCCCCGGGCCGGAGCCCTCCGCGCCCGGCTCGGCGCCCCCCTCCTCCTCGGCCTGGTGCGCACCGCCCGCCCCCGTCAGTGGGTCAAGAACGTCCTGGTGTTCGCCGCGCCCGGCGCCGCCGGGGTGCTCGGCCATCGCGTGGCGCTGGTCCACACCCTGCTCGCGGCGGCGGTCTTCTGCCTGGCCGCGAGCGGGATCTACTGCATCAACGACGCCACCGACGTCGAGGCCGACCGGATCCATCCCGACAAGCGGCTGCGCCCGGTGGCGGCGGGGGTGGTGCCGGTCGCCCTAGCCCGCGCCGCCGGCCTCGGGCTGGTGCTCGTGGCCATCGCCCTCGCCGACGTGGCCGGGTCGCCGCTGCTCGCCGGGCTCGTGGTGGTCTACGCGGCGATCACCGTCTCCTACAGCCTCTGGCTGAAGCACGAGCCGGTCTTCGACCTCGCCGCGGTGGCCGCCGGGTTCGTGATCCGCGCCATCGCCGGGGGCGTCGCCGCGGGGGTGCCGATCTCCACCTGGTTCCTGATCGTGGTCTCCTTCGGGTCGCTCTTCATGGTGGCGGGCAAGCGCCACAGCGAGCACCTCAGCATGGGTGACGAGCGTGGCAGCCACCGCCTCACCCTCGAGCTCTACTCGGTCTCGTTCCTGCGCTACGTCCGCTCGATGGCCTCCGCGATCGCCGTCACCGGGTACTGCCTGTGGGCCTTCGAGCGCAACGCCGGCCTTCTCGGGGTGCCCTGGTTCGAGCTCTCCATCGTGCCCTTCGTGCTCGCCATCCTCCGCTACGCGCTGGTCCTGGAGGCGGGGTCGACCGCCGGTCCCGAGGAGATCGTGCTCGGTGAGCGCTCGCTGCAGCTGATGGGCCTCGCCTGCGTGGTCCTGGTCGGTCTCGGGATCTATGCCCGGTGACCCCGCTCCCGCCGTCCACGACCTGACCGGCACCGACTCGCTGCTCTGCGGCTGGGGCCGCACCGCGCCCAGCCGGGCCCGGGTCGCCGAGCCCCGCGCCGAGCAGGAGGTCGACGCGCTGATGGCGGCCCCGCCCCGCCGCGGCCTCATCGCCCGCGGCCTGGGACGCAGCTACGGCGACGCCGCCCAGAACGCCGGGGGCGCGGTGGTGCTCTGCACCGGGCTCGACCGCCTCCGCCGCCTCGACCTCGAGCGCGGCCTGGTCACGGCCGGCGGCGGGGTCAGCCTCGACCGGCTGATGCGCCTGCTGCTGCCGCTGGGCTGGTTCGTGCCGGTCACCCCCGGCACCCGGCACGTCACCGTCGGCGGTGCCGTCGCCGCCGACATCCACGGCAAGAACCATCACCGCGACGGGGGCTTCGGCGCCCACGTGCGCTCGCTCCGGCTGCGCACCCCGGAGGCCACGCTGACGGTGTCGCCGGAGCTGCGCCCCGACCTCTTCTGGGCGACGGTGGGAGGCATGGGGCTGACCGGGGTGATCCTCGAGGCGGAGATCCGCCTCCAGCCGGTGGCCACCTCGCGCATCCGCGTCGACACCGAGCGGGCCCGCGACCTCGACGACGTGCTGGCCCGGATGTCGAGCGGGGACGACGCCTACCAGTACTCGGTGGCCTGGATCGACTGCCTGGCGCGGGGCGGCTCGCTGGGCCGCTCGGTGCTGACCCGGGGCGACCACGCCGAGCCCGGCGAGCTGCCCGCGCGGCAGCGTCGCGACCCCCTCGAGTTCCGCCCCCGCACCCGGCTGGCGGCGCCGCCGTGGGTTCCCCCGGGGCTGCTCCGCCCGCTCGCCGTCCGCGCCTTCAACGAGGCCTGGTTCCGCAGGGCGCCGGCGCTGGAGCGCGGCCGCGTGGTGCCGCTGTCCGCCTTCTTCCACCCCCTCGACGGCGTCGACCGCTGGAACCTCCTCTACGGGCCGAGCGGCTTCGTGCAGCACCAGCTGGTGGTGCCCTTCGGCGCCGAGGAGGTGCTCCGGAGCGCGCTTGAGCAGCTCAGCGGGGCGGGCGCCGCCTCCTTCCTGGCGGTGCTCAAGCGCTTCGGCGCCGAGGGGCCCGGCCTGCTCTCCTTCCCCCGGCCGGGCTGGACCCTGGCCCTCGACATCCCCGTCGGCGACCCCGGGCTGGGGCCGCTGCTCGACCGCATCGACGAGGCCGTCGCCGCCGCGGGCGGGCGCATCTACCTCGCCAAGGACGCCCGGCTGCGGCCCGATCTGCTGCCCCTCATGTACCCTCGGCTCGATGACTGGAGGGCGCTGCGGGAGCGGCTCGACCCCGGCGGTGTCCTGTGCTCGGACCTGAGCCGGCGGCTGGCGCTGTGAGCGGGCGGCGATGAGAGACGGGCTCGGCTCGCCCCAGTCGGTGGCGGTGTTCGGCGGCGGCTCGGACATCGCCATGGCCACCGCCCGCGCCCTGGTCGACCGCCGCACCCGCCGGCTGGTGCTCGCCGGCCGCCGTCCGGAGGCGCTGGCCGGGGCC
>JAQBPI010000085.1 GCA_028287605.1 Chloroflexota bacterium | reverse complement strand
CCTCCCCTTCCGCATCACCACCGTGTTCGGCGTCGGCTACCGCCTCGACCGGCTCGAGGACGCCGCCGCGCCCGCCCCCGAGCCCGCGGCGGAGGGATGAGCGAGACCCCGCCCGAGGTCCGGGCCGCAGGCGCCGTGGACTGGCGGCGCGGGCCCGGCGGCGACCGCCGGTGGGCGATCATCCACCGCCCCCGGTACGACGACTGGAGCCTGCCCAAGGGTAAGCTCGAGGAGGGGGAGAGCCTCGAGGAGGCGGCGGTGCGCGAGGTCCGGGAGGAGACCGGGCTGAGCGGACGCCTCGGGCCCCACGTCGGCACCACCCGCTACCTCGACGGTCGCGGCCGGACCAAGACCGCCGACTACTGGCTGATGGAGGCGCTCGACGGCGCCGACGGCTTCGAGCCCAACTCGGAGGTCGACGAGGTCCGCTGGCTCGACTCCGCCGAGGCGGCCGCGATGCTCAGCCACGACCACGACCGCGAGATCCTCGCCCGGGCCGCCGCCGCCCCGCCGTCGCGGTGACCATCAGGGGATCGTGACCGGCGTGTCATCGGATTCGCGCCCGCCTCCTGCGACAGTTCGGCTGCATCCCGGGTCCGCCGCCCGGCACGGTCGGGACGCTGAGAGAGGAGGCCACCGCCATGATCCGTCGCGCCGCGTCGTGGATGGGCGAGACCGCCGTCGCCATGCTCCTCGCCCTGTGCGTCATCGCCATCAGCATGCCCGTCACGACCGTCGAGGCAGCGCTGAGGTAAGGTCCGCCTCGGTCGCGTCCGTGCGTCCTTTGTCAGCCGGGTCGGCCGGCACGCGCGGGTTCCGGCTCTTGGTCGGGCGCGGAGGCCTTCGGCCGTCCGCCGCGCCCGACTCATCGGCCGCCACGTTGACGGACGGTTTCGACTTCGGGCTGTGGCGGGCGGCCTTCAGCTTTCGCCTCCACCCGCGCGTGCCGTCCGCCCCTCCCGTCCGCCGCAGATCGCAGCTCGCGGTGAGCAGAGAACGATCTCAGAGCAGGCCGGGTCGAGGGCTATCTCACCCCCGGGCCTTCTCGAGCAACCTCTTGGCGATGATGATCCGCTGGATCTCGTTGGTGCCCTCGCCGATGCAGAGCAGGGGCGCGTCGCGGTAGAGCTGCTCGATCTCGAACTCGCGGCTGAAGCCGTAGCCGCCGTGGATGCGCATCGCCTCGTTGACCACCTCCATGCAGGTCTCGGTGGCGAAGAGCTTGGCCATCCCCGACTCGAGGTCGGTGCGCTCGCCGCGGTCCTTGGTGCGGGCGGCCTTCTGGGTGAGCAGCCGCGCGGCCTCGATCTTGGTCGCCATGTCGGCGAGCTTGAACTGGATGGCCTGGTGCTCGGCGATCGGCTTCCCGAAGGTCTGGCGCTCCTGGGCGTACGCGAGGGCGAGCTCGAAGGCGCGCTGGGCGACGCCGACCCCGCGGGCGGCGACGTTGATGCGGCCCACCTCGATGGCGGCCATCATCTGCTGGAAGCCGCGACCCTCGACCCCGCCGAGGAGGTTGGCCTCCGGCTGCCGGTTGCCGTCGAAGACCAGCTCGGTGGTCTCCACGCCCTTGTAGCCGAGCTTGTTGATGTGCTTGCTGGCGCTGAGGCCCGGGTACCTCTTCTCGGCGAGGATGCAGGCCATCCCCTTGTGCGCCGGCTTGGCGCTCGGGTCGGTCTTGACCAGGGTGGCGACGACGGTGGAGCGCTCGCCGTTGGTGACCCACATCTTGGTGCCGTCGATGACGTACTCGCCGTTGTCGCGCACCGCGCGGGTGCGGATCGCCTGCACGTCCGAGCCGCAGTTGGGCTCGCTCATCGAGAAGGCGGCGTGGTACTCGCCGGTCGCCATCTTCGGCAGGAAGCGCTGTCTCTGCTCGTCGGTGCCGAACTGCTGCAGCAGGAAGGCGACGATGAAGTGGGTGTTGATCACCCCGGTGATCGACATCCAGCCGCGCGCGATCTCCTCGCAGACCCGCGCGTAGGTCTCCATGTTCAGGCCGGCGCCGCCCCACTGCTCGTCGATGGCGAAGCCGAAGAAGCCCAGCTCCTTCATCTTGGCGACGATCGCCTCGGGGTAGGTGTCGTCGTACTCGAGGTGGTGGGCCACGGGGATGATCTCGCGCTCGACGAAGTCGCGGACCAGGGCGATGACGTCGCGCTGCTCGGTGGTGAGCCCGTCCATGGTGCTCGCCATCAGGAGGCCGCGGCGGCCTGCCGGGGCTCGAGGCCGGCCGCACGTCCTCGCAGGTAGAACTGCGTCGCCATCTTGCGCGACGCCTCGTCGATCATCTCGTCGCCGAGCATCACCGCCCCCTTGCGCTCGACCTCGGTGGCATGCCGGTAGGCCTCGAGGATGGCGGCGGCGCGCTCGAACTGCTCCTGGGTGGGGGTGAAGGCGGCGTTGCAGGCGTCGATCTGGCCGGGGTGGAGCACCCACTTGCCGTCGTATCCGAGCGTCGCCGCCCGGCGGGCCGCTCGGGTGTAGCCCTCGACGTCGCGGATGGCCAGGTAGGGGCCGTCGACCACCTGGATGCCGGCGGCACGAGCTGAGACGGCGAGCTTGAAGAGCACGTAGTGGAAGGCGTCGCCGGGGTAGTCGGGCGAGCCGTTGGCCACCGTCAGGGAGGGCAGCTGCATCGCCGCCGAGAAGTCGGCGGGACCGTAGGTGAGGGTCTCCAGCCGCGGGCTGGAGAAGGCGATGGCGTCGGAGTTCATCAGGCCCTGGGCGTCCTCGACCTGCGCCTCGATGCCGATCCTCCCCGGCTCGAGGTCGAACTCCTGCTCGAGCTGGGTCAGGGCGCGGTCGACGAAGGCGATGTCGCCGGGGTTCTGCACCTTGGGGACCATGATGCAGTCGAGCACCGCGCCCGCCCCGCGGATCACCTCGAGCAGGTCGAGGAAGGCGTAGCGGCTGCCCACCTGGTTGATCCGCACCACCCTGGTCTTGGTGCCCCAGTCGTGGGTGGTCAGCGCCTCGACGATCCTGCCGCGGGCGCCGGGCTTCTCCAGCGGGGCGCAGGCGTCCTCGAGGTCGAGGAACACCTCGTCGGCGGCGCTGGACGCGGCCTTCTCCATCATCCTGGGGTTGCTGCCGGGACAGGCCAGAACCGACCGGCGAAGGCGCTGGGGCATGGATGGGAACCTCCTCGCCCCCGGGGCCAGACGGCGAGGGCGCGCTGGACGGCTCTGTTCGGCCGTCCCGGACATTCTACCGAGGGACCTGAAAATGACGCGTCGCGTCAGCCCGGGACCCTCGGCCGGGTGTTCAGTCCTCGCTGCGCGGGCGGGGAGGCGTGGGGGGGCGGTCGTCGGGCGGCGTCGGCCCGGAGGCGTCGTCCGGGGGCGTCTGACCGCCGAAGCCGGGGAAGCCCGGGAACCCGGGGAAGCCGCCCATGTTCCCGAAGAGCCGCTGCAGGTGCTCGGGACCGCCGAGGTCCTCCTGCACCCGCTCGACCAGCTGGCCGAGCAGCTCGTGCAGCCGGGGGTCGTCGACCAGCTTCTCCTGGATGCCCCCGAGCTGGCTCATCAGGTCCTTGACCGCCGCCTCCTGCGCCACCTGCATGAGCACCGGCTGCGAGGCCGCGGCTGCGACCATCTGGGACTGCTCGCGGAGCACCTCGAAGCCGCGGCACGCGAGGCACTCGCCGCTGTGGTTGCAGCGGCAGAGCAGGGTCTTCAGCCGGTCGAGCTCGCGGTGGAGGCCGCTGAGGTCGAGCGGCGGCGGCTGCGCGTCCACATGCCCAGTATGGCACCGCGCGGCCGCTGCGGCCCGCGGCGGCCGGTCAGCCCAGGAATGCGAAGTGGGTGAAGTGGGCGACCAGGGCGCCGAGCAGGACCGGGAAGGTGACCAGCACCAGGCGGTCGACCCAGGGGTGGCGGCCGGCGAGGGCGAGGAGCACGAACACCGGGAAGACGGTGAGCAGGTAGCGGGCGCTGCTCTCCTGTGGGGTGACCAGCGACTCCCGGCAGACGATGGGGAGGATGCTCACCGCCGCGTAGGCGAGGTAGGAACCGGGCAGCCGGCCCCACATCAGCGGGATCGAGACCACCAGCGTCAGCGAGCTCGCCAGGTTGAGCACCTCCTCGGGGTGGCCACCGGCGAGGACGGTGCGCAGGCTGTCGTGGAGCGCCGTCCAGGGCGCCACGGGGTGGTTTCCCCAGATCTCCCGCTGGAGGGCGAGCACCCCGCCGGGGACGCCGAGGTGCACCCTGCTCCAGAGGTCCCACCCGGCGGCGGCGAGCAGGGGGAGGAGGATGGCGAGGTGCGCGGGCCGGAGCGGGAACCGGCCCTCCGCCCGGCGCCGTCGAGCGTCGGCGACCACCTCGATGAGCAGGGCCGCGACCAGGAGCGCCCCGGTCGGGCGGCAGAGGGCGGCGAGCGCCGCCAGCGCCCCGGCGACGGGCAGGCGCCCACGCCGGGCGGCCAGCAGCGCGCCGGCGGCGAGCAGCAGGAAGAGCGACTCGGTGAAGGCGGCGAGCAGGAAGAACGCCAGCGGTGCGACGGCGAGGTAGAGGATGGTGCGGTCGGCGGTGCCCCGGTCGAGGTCGCCGGCGACGAGGTGGTGGAGCACCACCAGCGCCGCGACCAGCGCCACGGTGCTGAGCAGCAGCCCGGCGACGGCGGGGTTGTCCCCGACCAGCGGCGCGAGCAGGTGGACGGCGCCCGGGAAGAGGGGGAAGAAGGCGGCGTCGGGGTCTCCGTTGCCGTAGCCGCTGCGGGCGATGTGCTCGTACCAGAGCGCGTCCCAGCGCTGCCAGGGGCCCGCCCAGGGCCAGAGCCGCGAGCCCTGGGGGAGGAGCAGCTCCAGGTGGTCGCCGCCCACGCCGGTGATCGGGTAGAGGATCATGGAGGCCCAGGCGATCAGTCCGAGGGAGGCGCGCAGGCCGAGCACGATGGCCAGGGCCTGGCGCAGCGCCGGGTCGCCCAGCGCCCCCCGGGCCCGGGTCAGCCCCCGGACCACGTCCGGAAGGGATAGAGCGCCTCGAACCAGTAGCCGAGGATGCAGACGTAGCCGGCGAGGACCGCCCGCGGCAGGCCCGGGTGGGAGAGCAGGCGCGCCACCGCGAGGTACACGGCGGGGAGCACGATCACCATGTAGTAGAGGTAGCTGATCCGGTTGCCGAAGGAGCCGAGCGGCGCCGCGGCGACCAGGAAGGGGATGAAGGTCCCCAGGAACCAGGCGACGGCGAACAGGGAGAGGTCGTCGCGGTCCCGGCGGGCGGTGTGCACGGCGAGGAAGAGGGCGGGCAGGGCGAGCAGGATGATCGCCGGGTTCATCAGGCCCTGGAACGCGACCACGGGATGGGTGGCGGTCACCTTGCCGTCGCTGAGCACGTTGGTGTTGACCGTGTAGTAGTTGATCGGCTCCTGGTTGAGCAGCCACTGCCAGGGGTAGGAGGCGATGCCCTCGGGGCCGTGGGGGTTGGTGAGCTTGGCGGCGTAGTCGAACATCGCCCGGGTGTGCACCAGGGGGTTGTGGTACGCCGACCAGAAGTGGTCGAGGCCGTAGAGCGCGCCCAGGTAGACGAGCATCGCCACCGCCGCGCAGGTGGCCAGCGGGGCCAGCCGCTCGACCGCCCGGCGTCCCAGCGGGAGCTCGGTCCCCCGGCTGCGCAGCAGCACCCGGCCGGCCTCGAGCAGGGCGAGGGCGACCAGCGCATAGGGGGCCACCAGCTTCACGCACCCCCCCAGCCCGAGCATGGCGCCGGCGAGCACCGGGCGGTCGCGGAGGTACAGGGCGGCGGCGGCGAGCATGAAGACGACCACGAAGACGTCGAGGGTGGCGATGCGCCCGTGCACCATCGACAGGTTGTCGGCGGCCATCAGCCCGGCCGCCCCCAGTGCCAGCCAGGCGCTGCCGCCGGCGG
>JAQBPI010000192.1 GCA_028287605.1 Chloroflexota bacterium | reverse complement strand
CCGCGGCCACGGCGCGCTGGCGCAGGGTGGCGAGCGCCGCGGGGGAGCGGCGGCGGATCCACCCCTGGGCGCCGGACACGAGCTGGTCACCGCGCACCCGCGGCACCTGCTCGGCGCCTCCGTCGGGGCGGGCCACCATCACGACGGTGTCGCCGCTGACGTCGAAGCCGAGACGCTCGGCACGGTGGCGCACCGCCGACTCCGACGAGTACGTGCCGGCGAGCAGCGACTCGAGGAACTCGCCCTCGAGCTCGTCGCGGGCCTGGAGGACGGCGCGCTCGCGGTCGAGCTCGATCGCGCAGGCGGAGGCGGCTCGGGCGACGGCGAGCCGGCTGAGCTGGTCGAGCTGGGTTTCGGGGGCGATCAGCGAGACGAAGCCGCCGATGCCGTCACGGACCGGCACCGGGGCGACCAGCCGTGCCATGCCGCTCTTGTGCAGCGGAAACTCGTGCACCGGCGGGTCGGCGGCGACCACGGCGATGCCCTCCGCCCAGCGGCGGACCCGGGGCCCCTCCTTCTCCAGGCCGGCCCGCAGCGCCTCGCTGTCGGCGCTCGAGGAGACGTGGCGGACGGCGCCGTCGTTCTCCTGCCAGACCGCGGCCTGACCGGTGATCTCGGCGAGCCGGTCGACGATCGCCGAGGTGCCCGCGCCGGCGAGGGCCAGCTCCATCAGCTGGGTGTGCAGCTCCTGCTGGCGTTCGTGGAGCAGGGTGCGCTGGTCGAGGATGAAGCGCACCACGGTCTGCTGGATGTCGTTGAGGTGGGCGCCGTCGGGCAGGTGGAGCAGGGGCATCATCATCCGCTCGGCGACGGCCACCGACTCCATCGAGGCCTCGCCGATCACCGCCACCGCCACCCCGCCCTTGTCCCCGAAGCTCTGGATCACCTGCGCCAGGTCGAGCCGCTCGTCGAGGAGCCGGATGCTGCGCACCGGCACGAAGGCCATCTCCCCGCCCTTGATGGTCTCGAAGGCGGGCGGACGGGTGCGCAGCGCCGTGGCCCACTCCACCCGCCGGTCCAGACCGCCGCCGCCCCCGAGCAGCTCGGTGCCGTCCGGCATGGCCCCTCTCCACACATCCTTGACCGTGATCATCGTGTCGTTCGGCTAGGCCAGGTCGAGGTAGTGGTCCAGCTCCCATGGGGTCACCTGCATCCGGTACTCGCGCCACTCGAGCGCCTTGGCCTCGAGCAGCCGCTCGGCGAGGTGGTCGCCCAGGGCGTCCTGGACCACGTCATCGTGGCGGAAGGCGTCGATGGCGTCCTTGAGGTTGTCGGGCAGCAGGCCGACGTTGCGCCGCTCCAGCTCGACGTCGTCGAAGCCGTAGAGCGACTCCTCGACCGGAGGCGGCAGCGGCAGCCGGCGGCGGATGCCGTCGAGCCCGCAGCGGAGCATCACCGCATAGGCGAGGTACGGATTGCACGAGGGGTCGGGGCTGCGCAGCTCCACCCGGGTGGTGGGACGCCGGGTGACATGGGGGATGCGGATCAGCGCCGCCCGGTTGGTACGAGCCCACGAGACCACCACCGGTGCCTCGAACCCCCGCACCAACCGCTTGTAGGAGTTCACCAGAGGGGCCAGGACGGCGCACATGCCGGCGGCGTGGTGGAGCTGGCCGGCGATGAAGTGCTTGGCGGTCTCGCTGAGGCCGTACTCGTCGCGGGAGTCGGAGAAGGCGTTCTCGTTGTCGGCGATCCGGCGCAGGCTCTGGTGGACGTGCATGCCGCTGCCGTTCAGACCGACGAAGGGCTTGGGCATGAAGGTGGCCACCAGGTCGGTCTGCTGCGCGATCGCCTTCAGCGTGTAGCGGAAGGTGATCACGTCGTCGGCCGACTTCAGCGCGGTCGCATGGCTGAAGTCGATCTCGTGCTGTCCGGCGGCGACCTCGTGGTGGGCGGTGTTCACCTCGATGCCCAGGGTCTGCAGCGCCGCCACCATCGCCTGGCGCACGTCGACGCTGCGGTCGGTGGCGAAGTCGAAGTAGCCGCCGCGGTCGTGGGGCAGCGGCTCCAGCGCCCCGGTGACGTTGTGACGCAGCAGGAAGAACTCGATCTCGGGCCCGCACCGGTACTCGAAGTCCATCTCCCGGGCCATCTCGATGGCCCGGCGCAGGGCGCCGCGGGGGTCGCCCGGGTAGGGCTCGCCGTCCGGGGTGTGGGCCCAGCAGATCAGCCGCGCCGTCGGCGGCGTTGCCCAGGGCAGGATCCGGAACGTCTCCAGGTCGGGCACCAGGAACATGTCGCTCTCGGCGGTGCGGGCGAAGGACTCCACCGAGGAGCCGTCGAACCAGGTGCCGTGCTCGATGGTGTCGGGCAGCTGCTTGGCGGGGATGGTCACGTTCTTCACCGCGCCCATGACGTCGGTGAACTGCAGGTCGACGTAGCGGGTGCCCGCGGCCTCGGCCTGCGCGAGCACGTCGTCGGCCAGGTCAGCGGGCGTTGCGCGAGTGGCCACGTCTCTCCAAACCCCCTCGGGACCTGATGCGCCTCGGGCGGCGCGCCCTAAGGCAGATGGTACCTCGGTGATGGTACTCGCGCATCACCCGGAGTTGCTAGTGCGTGGCGCACAAGGTACGCGCCGCGATCTTGTGAGACGGCGCCCAAACAGGGCGGCATCAGCCCCGGGCGAACTGCCCCGGACGGCGCCCGGCGCCGGGCGGGCCGGCGAACGCCTGGGCGATCTCCATCCACTCACGGGCGAGCGGTCCCTGGACGTCCAGGCCGGTGTCGTCGCGGTGGCGGCGCTGGGTGACCACCAGGCAGAAGTCGAGCGCGGTGCCGGTCACCCGGTCGCCGGCGGCGGCGTCGCCCCAGCTCCATGTCCCGCCCCCGGGGGCCACGAGCTCGACCCGAACCTCGCCCTCCGGACGGGTGCGTCCGTTGGTCGCGTAGCTGAACGGGCGGGCGCGCACCCCGATGTGGGCGACGTGGCGGAGCCGCCGCGACGGCGGGCGCGAGGCGCCCACCGCGTCGACCACGTCCTGGCCGTGGCACCAGGTCTCCATCAGGCGGGCGGTGACGAACGACACCGGGCTCATCGGCGGTCCGTACCAGGGCACCCGGCTGGCGGGGTCGAGCCCCCGTGCGGCCGCCTGGAAGCGGTCGCGCTCCTCGCCCCACCACCCCAGCAGCGCCTCGACCCCGAGCCCGTGGCCGCCGGCGAGGTGCTCCTCCATCACCCCCGCGGGATCGGCGAGGAAGCGGCGCACCTCGGCGGTGAAGGCCTCGGCGTCGACCATCGCCAGGGTCGCCCGGGCGTCGAAGAAGGCGAGGTGGGTGACCTGGTCGCGCACCGACCACCCCGGCGAGGGGGTGGGGGTGTCGAGCTGCGCGTCGTCGAGCCCGCGGACGATGCGCTCAAGGTCGTCCTGCTCGGCGGCGAGGTCGGCGCAGACGTCGCCGACGCTGATGACCCGAGTCGTCATGGTGGAGACGGTAGCGCGCCCGAGGCTCTGCACCGCCGCCGCGCTGCTACCGTCGCGCCATGGGCTCCGGAGGCGTGCTCGACCAGCTGCGCGTCCCGGTGGTGCAGGCGCCGATGGCGGGCGGTCCGTCCACCCCCGCGCTGGCGGCGGCGGTGTCGGAGGCGGGCGGCCTCGGCTTCCTCGCCGCCGGCTACCGCACCGCCGCGGCGGTCCACGACGACATCGTGGCGGTGCGCGCCGCCACAGATCGGCCGTTCGGTGTGAACGTCTTCGTCCCCACCCCCGACCGTGTCGACCGCTCGCTTCTCGCCGGCTACGTGGAGCGGGTGCGGCGCGAGGCGGTCACGTACCGCTGCGCCACCGGCGACGCGGTCTGGGGGGACGACGGCTGGGAGGAGAAGCTGGCGACGCTCGTCGTCGAGCGCCCGCCCGTGGTCTCGGTCGCATTCGGCTGCCCCGGTGCGGAGGTGATCGGCCGCCTCCACGGCGCCGGCATCGAGGTCTGGGTCACGGTCACGGAGCCCGCCGAGGCGGAGGCGGCCACCGCCGCCGGTGCCGACGCGCTGGTGGCCCAGGGGATCGAGGCGGGCGCCCACCGCGGCGCCTTCAGCGACGTCGACGGCGTCGGCGAGATCGGCCTGCTCACCCTCCTGCGGCTCGTCGCCCGGGTCACCGACCTGCCGCTGATCGCCTCCGGCGGCCTCTGCGACGGCGCCGGGGTCGCCGCCGTGCTCGTCGGCGGCGCGCGCGCCGCGCAGCTGGGCACCGCGTTCCTCGACACCCCGGAGGCGGGCACCTCGGCGCCGCACCGTGCGGCTCTCCGGGGCGGCCGCCGGACCCTGCTCACCCGCGCCTTCAGCGGCCGCCGCGCCCGGGGCATCGTCAACGGCTTCCTCGCCCGCAACACCGCACTCGCCCCCGCCGCCTACCCCCACGTCGTGGGCCTGACCGCCCCGCTGCGCAGCGCCGCCCGCGAGCGCGACGACCCGGAGATGCTCAACCTCTGGGCCGGGCAGACGCTGTGTGGTCGTCGGTCTGGCACGGGGGAAGGGGGTATCTGCGGCGCGCGGTGGTCGGGTTGCGAGGTGCTGTGTGTTCTGCGGGCGCGCGGTGGTCGGGTTGCGAGGTGCTGTGCGATCCGCGGACGCGCGGCGGTCGGGTTGCGAGGTGCTTTGCGATCCGCGGACGCGTGGCGGCCTCATACCGGGCCGGCCCTGACCTTGGGTCTCTTCCACCAACCTCCCGTGGCCACGCCCATCGGGCGGCCATCGGCGGTCTCGAAGCGCAGGTCGCCCTCGGCGGTGCGGCGAATCTCGTACTCGCCGTCATGGTGCCGGTTGTGGTGATAGCGACAGAGACTCAGGAGGTTCCACATCTTG
>JAQBPI010000073.1 GCA_028287605.1 Chloroflexota bacterium | reverse complement strand
CACCCACTCGGTGAGCGCCGGGCTCGACTACCCCGGCGTCGGACCCGAGCACAGCTGGCTGCGCGACACCGACCGCGCCGAGTACCGCGCCGCCACCGACGACGAGGCGCTCGCCGCGTTCCACCTCCTCTGCCGGCTCGAGGGCATCCTCCCCGCCCTGGAGTCGAGCCACGCGCTCAGCGCCGCCGGGCGCATCGCCGCGGCCATGCCCGCCGACGGCATCGTGCTGGTCTGCCTCAGCGGCCGCGGCGACAAGGACATCGACACGGTGCGCGAGCACTCCAGCACCGAGATGATCCGGTGAGCGTGGCGACACCCGCCTCCCGGCTCGCCCGGGCATTTGCCCGGCGGGCCCCCGACAGCCTTCCCGGACTGATCCCCTACGTCACCGCGGGCTTTCCCAACCGCGGCGACACCCCCGCGCTGCTCGCCGCCGTGGAGCGCGCCGGCTGCCTCGCCGCCGAGGTGGGCATCCCCTTCAGCGATCCCCTCGCCGACGGGCCCACCATCCAGCGCGCCTCCCAGCAGGCGCTCGCCAACGGCGTCACCGTGGCCGGGGCGCTGGCGGCGGTGGCCGAGGCCCGGGACCGGGGGCTGACCATCCCGGTCGCCTTCATGACCTACGTCAACCCGGTGCTGGCCTTCGGCCTGGAGCGCTTCTGCGCCGAGGCGGCGGCGGTGGGAGCGGAGGCGGTGATCGTCCCGGATCTCCCCGACGACGAGGCGGCGCAGCTGCGCGAGGCGGCGGACGCGGCCGGCCTTGCCCTAATCTTGCTGGTCGCGCCCACCACGACGGCGGCCAGGCTCGAGGCCGCCTGTCGCCGGGCGACCGGCTTCGTCTACTGCGTCAGCGTCACCGGGACCACCGGGGCGCGAACGCACATCTCCCAGGAGGCGATCGACCTGCTCATGCGCGTCCGGTCCGTCACCACCCTGCCCCGTGCCCTCGGCTTCGGCCTCTCCCGGCACGAGCACATGCGGGCTCTGCGCGGCCGCGCCGAGGCCGCGGTGGTGGGCGCGGCGCTGATCGACCGCATCGGCGCGGCGTCCGCCGCCCCGGTGGCCGCCGCGGAGCGCTTCCTCGCCGAGATGCTGGGGGGAGGGCCATGAGCCTGCTCATCAGATGGGGTGGGGTGAGCGAAGGCGGCTCCGCCGCCGCAGCGAGGGGGGGGACGCCCCCCCTGAGACAATGACGGGGGTGCGCGGCGTCCGCGGCGCCACCACCGTGGAGGCGGACGACCCCACGGCCATCGTCGAGGCCACCCGGGAGATGCTCGCCGCCCTCATCGAGGCCAACGGGATCGACCCCGAGCAGGTGGCCGGCGCCTGGTTCACCACCTCGCCCGACCTGCACAGCGAGTTCCCCGCGGTGGCCGCGCGCCAGCTCGGGTGGGTCGACGTCCCCCTGATCTGCGGACAGGAGATGGACGTCCCCTACGCGAACTCCCGCAGCATCCCCCGGTGCGTGCGTGTCCTGATCCTCGTCAACACCGAGCGCAGCCAGCGCGAGGTGCGCCACATCTATCTGCGCGGCGCGCGCGCCATCAAAGAGGAACTGGAGCGCGCCCGCACCGGTCAGCTGCCCGAGCCCGCCACCGCCAGCCACGGGCAGCGGCCCTCCGAGGTCCACCGATGATCATCGTCATGAAGTCCGGCGCCAGCCGAGCCGACATCGACCGCATCTGCGGCAGGGTCGAGGCGCGCGGCCTCAAGACCCACCTGAGCGAGGGTGAGGACCGCACCGTGATCGGCGTCATCGGCCACGACCCGTTCTCGGTGAAGGACGCGTTCACCCACGACCCCTCGGTCGAGGACGTGATCCGCATCACCCGGCCGTACAAGCTGAGCGGCCGCGAGTTCCGCCGCTCCGACACCGTCGTCACCCTGCCCAACGGGCTCGCCATCGGCGGCGACGAGGTGGTGATCATGGCCGGCCCCTGCAGCGTCGAGGGCGAGGAGATGCTGCTGGAGACCGCCCGCGCGGTTCGCGACGGCGGCGGCCACATCCTCCGGGGCGGGGCCTTCAAACCGCGCACCTCGCCGTACGCCTTCCAGGGCCTGGGGCGGGCCGGGCTGCAGCACCTCGTCGAGGCGCGGCGGCAGACCGGCCTGCCGGTGGTCACCGAGGTGATGACCCCGAGCGAGGTCGAGTCGGTCGCCGAGATCGCCGACATCGTCCAGATCGGCGCTCGCAACATGCAGAACTTCGACCTGCTCCGCGAGGTCGGCCGCCACACCCGGCCGGTGCTGCTCAAGCGCGGCCTCAGCAACACCATCGAGGAGTGGCTCCTCAGCGCCGAGTACGTGCTCTCCCAGGGGAACTACAACGTCATCCTCTGCGAGCGGGGCATCCGCACCTTCGAGACCATGACCCGCAACACCCTGGACATCGCCTGCGTGCCGCTGCTCGAGGAGCTGAGCCACCTGCCGGTGATCATCGACCCCTCGCACGGCACCGGCCGCTGGTCGATGGTGGCCGCCTGCGCCCGCGCCGCGGTCGCCGCCGGCGCCGACGGGGTGATGATCGAGGTCCACCCGCGGCCCGACGAGGCGCTCTCCGACGGCCCGCAGTCGCTCACCCCGCAGAACTTCGCCGCCCTGGTGCCGCAGCTGCGCCGGGTCGCGGCGGCGGTGGGGAAGCGGCTCGCCGAGCCGGTGCGCACCGGCGCCGGCACCGCCGTTGCCGGATAGGCCGGGGGCGTCGGGGGAGGGCCCCCCGGTGACCGCGGGTGCGGGCCCGCCCGGGAGTGTCGCGGTGGTGGGGCTGGGGCTGATCGGCGCCTCGCTGCTCGCCGCGCTCGGCGAGCGGCTGCCCGCCGTGCGCC
>JAQBPI010000147.1 GCA_028287605.1 Chloroflexota bacterium | reverse complement strand
GGGTGAAGGACAAGCTGCTCGCCGCCCACCGCGCCGGGATCGCCGTCTTCCTGCTGCCCCGCCGCAACGAGCGCGACCTGCGCGAGGTCGACAGGGAGATCCTCGACCGCATCGAGGTGGTGCCCGTGGACAACGTCGACCAGGTCCTCGCCCGGGCACTGCTGCCCGGCGGCGAGCGCCGTCGCGGCGGCGACCGTCGGACGGACTTCGTTATCGCCGCCGACGGCGCGCCGGTGGCCTCGGGGACGGGTGCCGAGCCGAAGCCGGTGGCCCCGGCGGTGCCCACCGCCAGCCGCGACTGAGAGTCCCGCCCGGGGTTGACTCCGGCACCCGGCCCGGTGACCCTGCTCCGATCGGTGGTGATACAGGGAGGGCAGCATGGGACGGGTCGCACGTGCGAGCGCGCTGATCGGGCTGTCGCTGCTCCTGGTCGTCACCGGCGGCCGCGCCCCGGCGGCCGCAGCCGGAGGGCTCGCCTACGCCGCCCTCGGCGACTCGTACTCCAGCGGGACCGGTTCGGGGGGCGAGGATGGGACCGACTGCCGCCGCTCCGCCAACGGCTACCCCCCGGTGTACGCGCGCTCGAGCGGCGGCCGCTTCGTGCTCACGGACTTCGCCGCGTGCACCGGCGCCACCATCGGGACCGTCGAGCAGTCCCAGCTGGCGGCGCTGGCGCCGGCGCAGCTGGTGACCCTCACCGCCGGCGGCAACGACGCCCGGTTCGGCGAGATCGTGATCCACTGCCTCTGGCCCGGCGACGCCTGCCGCACCGACTACCCGGACGAGGACCAGCGCATCGACTCCCTCGCCGGCCCGCTGCACCGCCTCTACGGCGAGGTCGCCGCCGCCGCCCCCTCCGCGCAGCTGCTGGTGCTCACCTATCCGCAGATCCTCCGCCCCGGCGGCACCTGCCAGTCGACCTGGACGCTCACCCGCGATGACGTCGACTGGTTCCGGTCCGAGTACGCGCGGATGAACGCGGTGATCCGCCGCGCCGCCCAGGGGGTGCCCCGCACCCAGGTCGTGGACGTCGAGAACGCCTTCGCCGGCCACGAGCTCTGCACCGCCCAGGAGTGGGCGTTCGGTGGCCGCTTCAACGACCCCTACAGCAGCTTCCATCCCAACCCGCTGGGCCACGCCTCGATGGCCTCCTTCCTCCGCGCCGCGACGGGCTGAGGCGCGGCGCCGGGTAGACTGGCGTCATGCCCGAGGCGTTGCGCGACCTGGTCCAGCTCTCCATCGTCGTCGACCCCACCTACGACCAGAACTGCTACGTGCTGCGGCGCCGCGACACTGACGCGGTGCTGGTTCTCGACCCCGGCCTGCAGCATCCGCGGACGCTGGCGCTGCTGGAGAGGGAGGGGTTGCGCTGCGAGCGCATCCTGCTCACCCACGGCCACCCCGACCACGTCAACGGGGTGCCCGCGGTGAAGGCGGCGCACGGCTGCGAGGCCGCCATCCACGCCGAGGACCGGCCGCTGCTGGAGTGGGCGTCGCGGCTCCCCGGCATCCCCGCCGACCTGCCGCCGGTGATCTGCGAGACCGACCTGGTCCCCGGCGAGACGCTGCGCTGGCAGGACCTCGACGTCCGCGTGCTCCACACCCCCGGGCACACCCGCGGCTCGGTCTGCTTCCTGGTCGGCCCCGACCTGATCGCCGGCGACACCCTCTTCCAGCGCAGCGTCGGCCGCACCGACCTGCCGGGTGGCGACTGGGACACGCTCATGTTCTCGATCGAGAACACCATCTACGCGCTGCCCCCGGAGACCCGTGTCTACCCGGGGCACGGTCCCAGCACCACGGTGCGCGAGGAGATGCGCCACAACCCCTTCGTGGTGCACCCCCGCTACCGCTGAGCGGCCGCCCCCCGGCGCGCGCCCAGCCGTCCCAGCAGGTCGTGGAGGACGGCGGCGGTGGCCCCCCAGATGATCTGCCCGTGCGCCTCGTAGAAGTGCACCACCGCGTCGCCCTCCATCCCGGGGATGGGCCGGCTGGTGAGCGGCGCCTCGAGCAGCTCGGCGATGGGGATGCGGAACCAGGTCGCCACCTCGTAGCCGTCGGCGACCGGGGTGAGCGGCAGGCGCTGCAGGCCCACCACCGGGCACAGGCTGCGCGCCGAGCCGCGGGTGCGCACCGTCTCCAGCAGCCCCAGGGGCTCCACCGCGTCGCGGGGGACGGCCAGCTCCTCCTGCGCCTCGCGCAGCGCCGCGCCGACCACGCCGGCGTCGCCGGGGTCGATGCCGCCGCCGGGGAACGCGATCTGGCCGCGGTGGGTGCGCACCTGCCGGGAGCGGCGGATGAAGAGCAGCGGCAGCGCCGCGTCGCTCGGGTCGACCAGCAGCAGCACCGCCGCGGTCACCTCGGGCGGCAGCGCCGCGCCGGTCGCCGGCAGCGGATCGACGGCGCCGCGCAGGCGGTCCAGCAGCATCCGGGTCAGCGTACCCCGGAGCCGGGCGCCCGGTCAGCGGGCCTGGAGGACCTGCGGCTGCTGCAGGGCGAGCTCGAGCCGGGTCATCGCGTCGGCGTGGCGCAGCGCCTCGTTGAGCAGGCAGCTGTAGTCCTGGAGCCGGCGATAGCGGGCGGCGGCGGCGTCCTCGGCGGCGTCGACCCGTGCCTGGAGCTCCTCGGGACCGGGGTGGTCGACGATGCCGTCGAGACCGTCCTGGCCGTGCCGCTCGTCGGTGCTCATTCCCGCATACTCCTCCGGCGACCGGTCCCCGCAGTCACCGCGGGTCTCGCCTTCGCCGTGGGTCCATCGTCCTCGCGGCTCGCGTCGCGGTGGTGACGGGACCACCGAACCCCGGTCCCGGAGGGTGACAGCCGATGGCGAGCGCGACACGGCTCCGTGACGCCATGGTCACGGCGGGTGCATTCTGGCCGAACCCGTCACCCTGTCGCTCGTGAGCCGGGCCAATCCGGGGGCGCTCGACCCCCTCCCCGCGAACCGCGGCTGCCGCCTCTGCGGCGCCGCCACCCGCTTCTCCCACACCACCTACGTGCGCGTCGGCGAGAGCGTGGCGCTCTACGTCTGCACCTCGTGCGGCACCGGGTACCGCGGCGGCGCCCGCGGTGGCGACCAGCAGCAGGCGGGCCGCGACGCCCGGTCCGGCGGCCGCGCCAGCCGGCGTCCCCCGGTGAACGAGGGACCTCCCGCCAACCCCGTCCTCGACGAGGACACGGCGCGGCTGCTCCGCGAGGCCCTGGGCGAGTAGCAGCGGTCTCAGCCGGTGCGCGCCACGCCGGCGCCGCCGGTGTGGCGCTCGAACCAGGCGGCGATGCGCGGGTTGAGCTCGTCGCGGTCGACGTCCACGCTCATCGCGTGCCCGCTGCGGGGATAGACGCCCACCTCGACCTCGCGGCTGCACACCAGCCCGCGGGCGATGTCGGTGGCGTTGCGCGGGTTCACAGTGCGGTCGCGTTCTCCATGGAGCACGAGCACGGGCTGGCGCACCATCGCCAGCTCGCCGCGCACGGTGTGCAGCAGCCGGATGAGCTCGTGGATGGAGCGGGTGGAGCGGCGCCCGTAGGAGTGCAGCTCCTCGACCGCCTCGGGGAGGAAGAGGTCGACGTCGTCGGGGTCGGGGGTGTGCCAGCGCTGCACGTACTTGGCGGCGAAGATGACCCGCAGCCGCCAGTCGCTGAGCCAGATCGGCGCCGCCAGCGTGGCCACCGCGGCGATGCGGGTGTCGTGGGCGGCGAGGTGCAGCGCGAGGCTTCCGCCCATCGACTGCCCCGCCACCACCACCTCGTCGCACTCGGCGGCGACGCGCTCCACGGCGCCGGCGGCGGAGCGGGCCCAGTCCTGCCAGCGGGTGCGCGCGAGGTCCTCGGGGGTGGTGCCGTGGCCGGCGAGCACCGGGCCCTCGACGCGCCAGCCGCGGGCGGCGAGATGCTCGCCGAGCCGGCGCAGCTCCGGCGGGGTGCCGGCGAAGCCGTGGAGGAGCACCGCGCCGCGGCGCCCCGAGCCCAGCCGCCAGGGCCGGACCGCGTCGGGGTCGAAGGGGTGGGACGAGCGTGCCGGCATCTGTCGCGGAGTATGCAGTCACAGGGCGGTCCCGGGTGCGCCGATGGTCCCCGGTCGTCGCCGACCTGCTACCGTCCGGCGGCGATGACCGAGGCCGGCACGCTCCTGCGCGAGGCACTCGAGCGGCTCGTCCGCGGAGAGCATCTCGACGTCGAGACGGCGCGCTCGGTGATGGACCGGGTGATGCAGGGCAGCGCCACCCCGGCGCAGATCGGCGCCATCCTCGCGGCGCTGCGCATCCGCGGCGAGACCGTCGAGGAGCTCACCGGCATGGTGATGTCGATGCGCGACCACGCGCTGCGCGTCGAGCTCCCGGTCGACGCCGTCGACACCTGCGGCACCGGCGGCGACGGCAGCGGCACCTTCAACATCTCCACCGCCGCGGCCTTCGTGGTCGCCGGCGCCGGCTGCCCGGTGGCGAAGCACGGCGGCCGGGCCGCATCCAGCCGCTGCGGCAGCGCCGACGTGCTCGAGGAGCTGGGCGTGACCATCGCTCTCAGCCCCGACGGGGTGCGCGCCTGCGTCGCGGAGGCGGGCATCGGGTTCCTCTTCGCCCCCGCCTTCCACCCCGCCATGCGCCACGCCGCCGCGCCCCGGCGTGAGCTGGGCATCCGCACCGCCTTCAACGTGCTCGGTCCCCTCGCCAACCCCGCCCGCGTCCCCTACCAGTCGCTCGGCGTCGGCGACCCCGCGCTGGCGGGGAGGATGGCCGGCGTGCTCGGCCGGCTCGGCCTCCGCCACGCGCTCGTCTTCGCCGGCCCCGGCGGCATCGACGAGCTGGGGCTGAGCGGGGTCGCCCGGTGCATCGAGGTGAGCCCCGCCGGGCTGCGCGAGTTCGAGATCGACCCCGCCGCCCTGGGGCTGCGCCCGGCGCCGCTGGAGGCGCTGCTCGGCGGCGACGTCCATCACAACGCGGCGCGGCTGCGCGCCGTGCTCGACGGCGAGCCGGGCCCGGCGCGGGACGTGGTGCTGCTCAACGCCGCCGCCGCGCTCTGGGCCGCGGAGCGCGTCGCGGACCTCCGCGAGGGGCTGGAGCGGGCACGCGAGTCGATCGACGGCGGCGGCGCGCGCCGCAGCCTCGACGGCCTGGTGGCGTCGTCGGCGGCGG
>JAQBPI010000142.1 GCA_028287605.1 Chloroflexota bacterium | reverse complement strand
CGAGGGCGACCCGGGTCTGCTCGAGGCGGCGGCCCAGCGCCCACCACGCCCGCCAGCAGCGCACCCCCAGCAGGGCCGCGCCGAGGATGAGCAGCGCCCCCACCGGCAGCATGTACGCGTGCACGGGGGCGAGCGCGTCTCCGGAGAGCCGGGCGGCACCGGACACGCGCGCATACTCGAGGGTGTGGGTGAGCCAGACCCCGATGAGCACGACCAGGATGACGGCCGGAGCGAGCATCCTCGGCCTCGGGGAGGGAACCATCCCGCGGAGCATAGCGCGCAGATGCGGCCGGGGCTGTCAGACTACTCCGGTTCGGGGAGCCGTCCTGCGCGGTGCAGCGACGCCGGGCGGGAGGAAGTCATGACCACGGCCTCGAAGCCGAGTGGAGGCGCCGCGGTGGCCTCGCCCACGGACCGCCTCGTGGTGGCCGCCGAGGCGCTCATCGTCCGCGGCAAGGAGCAGGGCTACCTCACCCCGGACGACGTGCTCACCGGGTTCCCCGAGATCGAGGCGGAGCCCGATCATCTCGAGCGCATCTTCCAGCTCTTCCGCGACATGGGCATCGAGGTCTCGGACGGCGACCGCGACTTCGAGGCGGTCGACGACAGCGACGACGACAGCATGGACGCCAACGAGGCCCTCGGCGCCATCGCGCTCGACGACCCGGTGCGCATGTACCTGCGCGAGATCGGCCGCGTCCCCCTCCTCCGCAAGGAGCAGGAGGTGGAGTACGCGATGGCCATCGAGCAGGGCGACGAGGAGGCGCGCCGCCACCTCACCGAGGCCAACCTCCGCCTGGTGGTGAGCATCGCCAAGAAGTACATCGGCCGGGGCATGTCCTTCCTGGACCTCATCCAGGAGGGGAACATGGGTCTGATCCGCGCCGTCGAGAAGTTCGACTACCGGCGCGGCTACAAGTTCTCGACGTACGCCACCTGGTGGATCCGCCAGGCGGTGTCCCGGGCGCTCGCCGACCAGGCGCGCACCATCCGGGTCCCCGTCCACATGGTGGAGAGCATCAACAAGCAGATCCGGGTCTCCCGGCGGCTGCTCCAGGAGCTCGGCCGCGAGCCCACCGAGGACGAGATCGCCGACGAGATGGGGGTCACGCCCGAGCGGGTGCGCGAGATCATCACCATCGCCCGCGACCCGGTCTCGCTGGAGACCCCGGTGGGCGACGAGGACGACTCCCACCTCGGTGACTTCATCGAGGACAAGCTCGCCCCGGCGCCGCTCGAGGAGGCCTCGATGGCGATGCTCCGGCTCGAGGTCGAGCACGTCCTCGACACCCTGACCCCGCGCGAGCGCCGGGTCCTCCAGCTGCGCTTCGGGCTCATCGGGGGGCACCAGCGCACCCTCGAGGAGGTGGGCAAGCGCTTCGGGGTCACCCGCGAGCGCATCCGCCAGATCGAGTCCAAGGCGCTGCGCAAGCTCCGCCACCCCGCGCGCAGCGGCCGCCTCTCCGACTTCATCGATTGAGGCGCGCGAGGCGGGCAGCACCCAGTACCGGCGTGTCATAAAGGGGCCGGTGTCGGGTATCGGAGGGAGTGATCGTGGCCGCTCAGTCGTTCGTCGACGGGCTGATCCGCAGGCAGGGCTGGATGGACGGGGTCGCCGAGAAGGTGCAGGGCGCCGTCGGCAGGGCGTACGAGGCGCTGGGTCCGCGCGGTCGCACCGTGAAGAACCTGCTCCACGGCACCTCGCTGCTCGGCCATCCCCTCCACCCGGCGGTCACCGACGTGCCCGTCGGCGCCTACCTGGTCGGGCTGGTCGCCGACGCCACCGGGCAGCCCCGGGCGGGCGACACCGCCCTCGCCGTGGGGGTGGGAGCGGCGACGCTGGCGGCGCTGAGCGGCTACACGGACTTCCACGAGACCTACGGCCACGAGCGCCGGGTGGCGCTCGTCCACGGCGCCGCCATGACCGCGGCGTTCGGCCTCCAGCTCACCTCGCTCGCACTCCGGGTGGCCGGCGGCCGGCGGGCGCGCCGCACCGCGGTGGGGTTCTCGACCGCGGGCTTCGCGGTGGTCGCCGCCAGCGCCTACCTCGGCGGCGACCTCGTCTACGGCATCGGCACCATGGTCAACCGCAACGCGTTCCTCGACGCTCCCGAGGACTTCGTCGATGTCGGCGCCTCGGGCGACTTCCCCGAGGGTGCGCTGCGCCGGGTGCAGGCGGGCGCGGCGCCGGTGCTGCTGGTGCGGCGGAGCGGCCGCCTCCACGGGGTCAGCGCGGTCTGCTCCCACGCCGGCGGTCCCCTCGACGAGGGCCAGCTCGACGGCGAGTGCGTCACCTGCCCGTGGCACGGCTCCCGGTTCCGGGTCACCGACGGCGGCGTGATCGACGGTCCCGCGACCTTCCCGCTGCCGCCCTTCGTGGTGCGCGAGCACGACGGCCGCGTGGAGGTGAGGGTGGCGGTTCCGCTGCATTGAGCGGCGAGCGCCGCATCGTCGTCGTCGGCGGGGGAGGCGGTGCGCTGGGCCGGGCGGTGGTGGCCCGCCTGCTCGGCGACGGCTGGCCGGTGGTGGTCGCCGCCCGGCACCTGCCCGACCCCGAGATCCCCGGCGCACTGTTCGCTCCCTGCGACCTCGGCGACCCCGCGGCGGTGGGAGCGCTCGCCGAGCGGGTGCGCGCCGAGGGCGAGTGGGCGGGGGTGGTGAACTGCTCGGGCGGCTACGCCGGCGACCTCGGCCACCGGGTCTCGGAGGACGACCGCGCCGCCCGGCTCGAGCTCAACCTGCTCGGGCCCTGGCGGCTGGCGGCGGCGGGCGCGCAGGCGATGGAGGAGCAGGGGGGCGGCGGCCGCATCGTGAACGTGCTCGGCCGCGCCGCGGTCGAGGTGGCCGCCGGCCAGGCTGTCTACCAGGTTGCCAAGGCGGCGCTGCTGCGGCTCACCGAGGTGATGGCCGCGGAGCTGCGCGAAGCCGGGATCACCGTCAACGCCGTCCTCCCCAGCGTCATGGACACCCCCGCGAACCGGCGCGCCATGCCGGACGCCGACCACTCCCGATGGGTGCCGGTCGACCGGGTGGCGGCGGCGGTGGCCTGGCTGCTCTCGCCCGACTCCGACCAGGTCAGCGGCGCCGCAGTGCCGGTGTACGGACGGGCGTGACCCTCGGCGGAGGTTTGACTAGGTGCGGGAGGTCCATTCCGGCGCCGGCGCCGAGACTCCGTGCTGTGTGCACACACCGAAGGTGGCACATGCTGTGCGTGTCACGGTGGCAGGCCCACCCCCGGTCGTTTGTCCCAAGCAGCCCCCACATCACCATGACATGTGTCCGGTGACTCGTCTCGCCCCTCCCGATACGGTGGCAGAAGATTCGCGACGAAGGGGACGGATGACGACGGTGCTACCCGCACGCCAGGACGACGCTGCAACCGCTGAGGAGCCTCGCGTCCTCAACCTGCGCGGGCGTCCCGCGACCGCGTCCGCGTTCCGCCGCCGGGCGGCCGCGGTCACCGTCGCCGACTGCCTGCGACTGCCCGCGCTGCGCGGCAGCGAGGTGATCGCCGGCACCGGCGGGCTCGACGCGCCGGTGCACCGCGCCTCGACTGCGTCGCAGACCCAGGGCTGCGTCCCCGGCGAGCTCCGGCTGCTGGGACGGCTGCTCACCGGCGATGCGGTGCACATCGCCCACGAGCGCGGCGCCGCCGCCCTCGCGGCCGCGGTGGTGTCGGCGGAGGCGGCGGCGGCGGCGAACCTGCTGGGGACGCCGGTGATCCGGCTCGCCCACCACGTCGACCTCGAGGTCATCGCCTCCGAGCTCACCGACTTCATCGTCAAGGCGCTCGAGGAGAGCCTCGCCGATCTCGGCCGGGTCACCTCGCGGCTCGCCGCCGCCGGCGCCTCCGACCTGCGGATGGAGAGCCTGAGCGAGGCCCTCGCCTCCGCCCTCGGCGCCACGGTGCTGATCGAGGACGCGGAGTTCCGGGTGCTCTTCGCCGCCGGTCCCGGCGCCGCCGAGCGCACCCGGCCCGACGCGGGGCGCGCCCACGGGGGCGCCTCCGACGAGCACGGCGTGGCGGCGCTGCGCGAGTTCTACCGCACCCTGGTCAGGACCGGGCGCCCCGCCTGGCTCACCCCCGACCCGCGGCTCGGGGTGCTGGTGCCGCGGCTGGTGGCCCCGATCATCGCCTCCTGCGAGGTGCTCGGGTACTGCAGCGCCCTGTTCCCGGGCAAGGCCCCCGACCAGCGCGTGGTCACGGTCGCGATGGAGCAGGCCTCGAACCTGCTCGGCCTGGCGCTGCTTCACGAGCGCGTCATCGGCATGAGCCGCCGCACCGCCTGCGCGAGCATGCTCGTCGACCTACTCGACGGCCGGATGTCGGCGCAGCTGCTCCGGACGCGGGCGGGGCAGCTCGGCATCGACCTCAGCGACGGCCTCACCGTGGCACTCTTCGAGGGCCCCGCCGACCAGCGTCCCGAGTCCTGGCTGCGCCATGCGCTGACCACCCTCAACGGCCAGCGCGACAGCCTGGTCGACGTCGTCGCCGGGACCGTGGTGGCGCCGCTCCCGGGCTGCGATCGCGCGAAGGCGCTGCGCTGGCTGCGCGGCCTCTGCGTCGCCTGCGGCGGGGGCGCCGGCGTGCTCGGCCGCGGCACCGACGTCGACGGCGTGCCGGCCGCCTACGGGGAGACCCGGCGGGTCCTCGACCTGGTGGGACGCTCCGA
>JAQBPI010000113.1 GCA_028287605.1 Chloroflexota bacterium | reverse complement strand
CAAGCACCCACCCGTGAAGCCGCTCGGGGGGTGGGTGTGAGGAACGCGCAGCGTTCCTCCTGGTCCCTCTACCGGTGGCCCCGTCACGATAAGCGCGCGAAGCGCGCGTCGCCGGCGAGTGCCGGCGTGGAGGGGGGCAGCGCCGGCATCGGGCGCGCCAGCGCACGATGTCTTGCGCTAGACGGGGGGAGGCGTAGCCTCCCCCCGTTTTTAAAGACCGGCGGCAGAGCGGCCGGCCGCGAATCTCAACCGGCGGCAGAACCGCTGGGCCTCTTCTCCACGCCGCGCCGCCCCCTTCGGCCGACCGAGGTCGCACTCCTCCGCGCTGACCGTCCGTTCAGCAAGAACCCAGATATGGTGCCATCCTCAGCAGGCAAACCCAGCATCTTGCGGTTTTGCCGCCGCGAGAGCCTATGCCGGGCGCCGGGGGGCGGGTATACTCAGCAGCCAATGTGAGCCGAGCGCGCCGTGTCGCCGCCCTCGACCTGGGGACTACGAAGGTCTGCTGCGCTGTGGCCGAGGTCGCCCCCGACGGGCTCATCGTCCAGGGCACAGGCGAGGCGCCGTCGCGCGGGATGCGCAAGGGCTCCGTGATCGACATCGAGCGCGCCGCCGAGGCGGTGGCCGAGGCGGTCGACGCCGCGGAGCGCATGGCCGGGGTGGAGGTGAGCCAGGTGATCGTCGGTCTCGCGGGGGGGCACATCGCCTCGCAGGCGAGCCGCGGCCTGGTCGCCGTCGCCGCCGACGCCAAGCGCTCCCGCGAGGTGCGCGCCCAGGACGTCACCCGCGCCGTCGAGGCGGCCCGCGCGGTGGGGGTGCCCTCCGACCGCGAGATCGTGCACCTGCTCCCCCGCCACTTCACCGTCGACGGCCAGGACGGGCTGCGCGACGCCCTGGGGATGACCGGGATGCGTCTTGAGGTCGAGGCGCTGATCGTCACCGGCGCCACCACCGCCATCCAGAACGTGGTCAAGGTGGTGCACGAGGCCGGGCTCGACTGCGAGGACCTGGTGCTCCAGGCGCTGGCCTCGGCCGAGGCGGTGCTCTCGGAGGAGGAGCTGGAGCGCGGGGTGGTGGTCGCCGACGTGGGGGGCGGCACCACCGACATCGCCGTGTTCTGCGGCGGCAGCATCGCGCACACCGCGGTGATCCCGGTGGGCGGCAGCCATGTCACCGGCGACCTCGCCGTGGGCCTGCGCAGCGACCTCGAGACCGCGGAGATGATCAAGCGCCAGTACGGCCACTGCCTCCAGCTCACCCTGACCGCCGACGCCACGGTGACGATGACGCCGATGGGCTACGAGGAGGCGGTGCAGGTGCCGCAGCGCTATCTCGCCGAGGTGATCGGGCCGCGTGCCCGGGAGATGGCGGCGCTGATCCTCGCCGAGGTCGAGAGGGCCACCAGCCCCGCCTCGCTCGCCGGCGGCATCGTGCTCACCGGCGGCGGCGCCCTGCTGCGCGGCTTCTCCGAGATCGCGCAGCAGGTCACCGACATGCCGGTGCGGGTGGCCTCGCCGACCGGCACCGCGGGGATGGACGAGAACCTTCGCGGGGCCCACCACGCGACCGTGGTGGGACTGCTGAGATGGGGGGCGCGCGCTCGAGTCCGCAACGGGCTGCGCAGCAACGGGCGCGGCAACGGCCACGGACACAGCGCCGGCGACGACGGATTCAGCGAACGTTTTGGACGGTGGTTGCGTGAACTTTTCTGAACGCATGCGGCTGTACGGCCTCGGCGACGGCGATGGCGAGGCCGGCACCTCCGGGGGCGACCCGCGTCAGCGTCCGCCACGGCCGTCGGTGACGAACCAGCGCTCGCCGCAGGGCGACATCACCACCACCAGAGGGTTGCGGGACGGGTACTCCCCGCAGCGGCCCCGGTCGGAGATTCTTGAGGAGCTGCCGGTGAAGGACATGGATCGCACCCTGGAGGGGAACGCGCGCATCAAGGTGGTGGGCGTCGGCGGCGGCGGCAGCAACGCGGTGAACCGGATGATCCGCAGCAAGCTGCGCGGCGTCGAGTTCATCGCCGTGAACACCGACCTGCAGGCGCTGAACAGCAGCGAGGCGCCGGTGAAGATGCACATCGGCCGCAAGCTCACCCGCGGCCTCGGCGCCGGCGGCAACCCCAGCGTCGGCCAGGACGCCGCCGAGGAGTCGCGCGAGGAGCTGCAGAAGATGCTCGCCGAGGCCGACATGGTCTTCGTCACCGCGGGGATGGGCGGCGGCACCGGCACCGGCGCCGCCCCGGTCATCGCCGAGATCGTGCGCTCCCAGGGCGCGCTCACCATCGGCGTGGTCACCAAGCCCTTCCGCTTCGAGGGGGTTCGGCGGCAGAAGGCGGCCGAGGAGGGCATCAGCAGCCTGCAGTCCAAGGTCGACACCCTGATCACCATCCCCAACGAGCGGCTGATGCAGGTCACCGACAAGAAGACCACCATCACCGACGCCTTCCGCATCGCGGACGACGTGCTCCGACAGGGCGTCCAGGGCATCTCCGACCTGATCACCTACCCCGGCCTGATCAACCTCGACTTCGCCGACGTGAAGACGATCATGTCCGGCCAGGGCGCGGCGCTCATGGGCATCGGCTTCGGCAGCGGCGACACCCGGGCCGCCGACGCCGCCCGGGACGCCGTGGCCAGCCCCCTGCTGGAGACCACCATCGCGGGGGCCAAGGGGATCCTGCTCAACATCACCGGCGGCAACGACCTCACCCTCTTCGAGGTCAACGAGGCCGCCCAGCTGGTCGCCGAGTCGGCCGACCCGGAGGCGCAGATCATCTTCGGCACGGTCATCGACGACCGCTCCAACGGCGAGGTGAAGATCACGGTCATCGCCACAGGCTTCGCCCCGCGCGAGGAGATCATCGTCGCCAGCGCCCCGGCGTACGAGCCCCAGGCACGCCAGTACTTCCAGGCCGAGCGCGCCCCGGCGCCGGTGGCCCCGCCGAGCTACAGGGTCGACGACCTGGACATCCCCGCCTTCCTCCGCGACCGCCGCTAGGTCGACGCGGAGGTCCGGGACCCGCCGGCCTCCGCCTCCCGGTCATGAGATGCCCCTACTGCGCCAACGCCGACTCCAAGGTGGTCGACTCACGCGATTCGGAGACGGGTGAGGCGATCCGCCGGCGCCGTGAGTGCCTGGCCTGCAAGCGCCGCTTCACCACCTACGAGCGGGTCGAATCGGTCCCGCTCTACGTGGTGAAGAAGGACGGGCGCCGCGAGGAGTTCGACCGTCGCAAGCTGCTCGGCGGCCTGCTCACCGCCACCAAGAAGCGTGAGGTGGCGCCGTCGCGCCTCGAGGCGCTGGTGGAGGAGATCGAGAACGCCCTGCGCGGACGGGGGAGCACCGAGATCCCCAGCCGCGAGCTGGGTGAGCTGGTGATGGAGCGGCTGCGCGACATCGACGAGATCGCCTACGTGCGCTTCGCCTCCGTGTACCGCTCCTTCAAGGACATGAGCGACATGCGCGCGACCATCGAGCAGCTCCTCTCCCAGCCCTCGGGCACGCGCCGGCCGGAGCCGCGCCGTCCCCGCCCGGCCCGGTCCGGGGAGAGCGAGCTGCCCCTCGACCTGGGCAAGTAGCCGCGGGCTCGACGAACGGGAGCGAGGGGCTCAGGCGGACGCCGCCCGGCACCAGACCTCCGGCTCCGCCGGGCGGCCGAGGGCGAAGCCCTGGCCCAGGGTCACCCCGAGTCGGCGGAGGGTGACCGCCGACTCCGCGGTCTCCAGGCCCTCGGCGATCACCTCCGCGCCGGTCGTCGTGGCGAAGGCGACCAGGGCGTCGATGGCGCCGCGGGGCCCGAGCGCGTCCACCCGGCGCACCAGGCTGCCCGCCACCTTGAGGAACTCCGGGGTGGCGGCGGCGAGCACCTCGAAGGTCGAATGGCCCTCGCCGACGTCGTCGAGGGCGAAGCGGAACCCATGGGCGCGGTAGACGCGGAGGACCTCGGTGAGCCGGTCGAGGTCGTGCACCGCGTCGCGCTCGGTGATCTCCAGCACCACCTCCTCGGGGCGGCGGTGCGCCCAGCGCAGCAGCAGCAGCATCTGGTCGACGCCGTGCACCGGTTCGAGCAGCGAGCCGGCGCCGACGTTGACGAAGATGTTGCAGCCCGGGGGGAGGCGGCGGGCGGCCTGGAGAGCGGCGCGCCGGCAGACCCAGTCGAGGTCGCGTCCCATGCCCAGGCGGTCGGCGGCGTCGAAGAGCTCGTCGACCGCGGCGTCGCGTGACCCGCTCGCCGGACGCGCCAGCGCCTCGTAGCCCACCACCTCGCCGGTGGCTAGCTCGATGATCGGCTGGAACACGGTGACCATGCCGTCGGCGCTGATGAGACCCGGGAGCAGGCTCTCCCAGCGTGCCCTGCGGGTGGGGGACACCGCTCCCCGGGCCTCGTCGGGCACCAGCTCGAAGCGGTCTCGGCCCGAGCTCTTGGCGCGGTAGAGGGCCTCGTCGGCCGCCGCCCAGCAGCGGAGCGCGTCCTCGCGGGCGGCGCCCACCGCGCAGCCGACGCTCACCCTCGCCTGGCCTCGGGGCAGGGCGATGCCGTGCATGGTGCAGCGCAGCCGCTCGGCCGCCGCCGCCGCCTCGTCGCCGCCGAGGCCGGGGAGCAGCGCCGCGAACTCGTCGCCACCGGTCCTGGCGACGATGTCGATGTCGCGCAGCCCCATGCGCAGGGCCGAGCCCACCGCCTGCAGGGCGGCGTCGCCCGCCTCGTGACCGTAGGCGTCGTTGATCACCTTCAGGTTGTCGACGTCGATGGCCAGAACCGAGTAGCCGCCGGGCTGGGCATCGCGGAGCGCACGCTCGAACTCCCGGCGGTTGGGCAGGCCGGTGAGCGGGTCGGTGGCGGCGAGTGCGGCGAGCCGGGCGGCGCTCTCGGCCAGGGCCGACTCGACCCGCTTGCGCTCCACGAACTGTCCCAGCTGGCTGCCGATGTCGGCGAGCAGGGCCACCAGGTCCTCGCCGGGCGGCCGTGGCTGGAGGCCGGCGAAGGCGACCACGCCGGTCACCCGCCCCTCGTGGAGGATGGGGAAGCCGGCGCCGTGGCGAAAGCCCCTGCCCGGGGCCACGCTGATGCCGGGCAGCCCCAGGTTGCCGGCCACGTCGGCCACGGTGACCGGCCGTTCGCTGGCCCACACCCGGCCGGGGAGCCCGTCGCCGCGGGCCCACGTGGCGGCCGCCGCATCCTCCAGCACCCGGCTGCCCGACAGGGGCGGCGAGAGCCAGCCGTGCCGCATCACCAGCCTGTGCGTGCCGGGGTCGACGAGGAGGACCATGCCGGCCTGCCAGGCGAGCGCGCCCGCCATCGTCTCCAGGACCAGCGGCGCGGCGTCGTCGAGGGTGTACGCCTCGGCGAGGATGCGGGTGACCGCGAACTGCATGGCGCGCAGCCGCTCGGCGGTGACCCGGTCGCTGATGTCGCGCAGCGCCGCCACCCGCACCTCCCCGGAGGCGAGCGGCACGGCGCGGTCGGTGAGCTCGGCGACGAAGCGGCCGCCGCCGTGCCGGATCGCCTGGATCTCGACGACCTCGTCGCCACCCCGCGCACCCGGCCGCAGCACGTGCAGCGAGCCCTGGTCGATCAGCGCGGCCAGGGGCATGGTGAGGAGGGCGTCGTCGGAGTATCCGAACATCGCCGCCATCGCGCGGTTGGCCTCGAGGACGCGCTCGCCGTCGTGGACCATGATGCCGTCGAAGGCGGCGCCGTAGAGGTGGCGGAACCGCTCCTCGATCTCGAGCTGGGAGCGGCGCAACATCTCCCGCCGCGCCGCCTCCCGGCCGGCGATGATGGCAGCCGCGAGGACCATGGCGGTGACCGCGAGCACGCCGGTGAAGAGCAGCAGGTCGGTCAGCGCGGCGACCGTGGTCCCCACGGCGAACGGCCCCCTGCCCTGCACCGTGCCCCACACCGCGATGCTGGAGACGACCAGGGTCGAGCCGGTCGCGCCCAGCTGTCCGAGCCGGATCGCCGCCCAGATCGCCACCGGGTAGACCAGGTAGGGGTGCTGGAAGCCGCCGAGGAAGACCAGCGCCGCGGAGGTCGCCAGCAGCCCGAGCAGGATCGCCCCCTCGATGCGTGCGGCGGTGCTCAGCCGGCGCCCGCCGGAGGCCGCCGAGAGGGCGAGCAGCGCGGAGGTGACCACCAGGATGCCCATGCCGTCGCCCAGCCACCAGACCGTCCAGACGGTGGGGAGGTCGGCGGCGCTGGCGACCCCGCCCGCCCAGAGGCACAGGGCGCCGGTGGTGGCCGCCACCAGCGGGCTGAGCGCGCATCCCAGGCCCACCAGGGCGAGGACGTCGCGGAGGCGGTCGAGCGAGGGGTGGATGCCGCTGCGCCGCAGCAGGTGCGCGGCGAGCACGTACTCCAGGGTGTTCCCGGCGGCGATGCCCGCAGCGACGGCGGGCGGCAGCCCGGTGCTGAGGTTGGCGAGGAGGGCGCCCAGGGTGAGCGCGGGCCACACCCGCCGGCCGAGGAGCAGAAGCGCGGCGACGGCGATGCCGGAGGGCGGCCAGACCGGGGTGACGTTGGTGTGGCGGAAGGAGAGCAGGAGCCCCATCCGGGCGGCGAGGTAGTAGGCGACGAGGACGAGAAGGAGCCGGCCGGCCGTGCCGGCGGCGCCGCGAATCCCGCCGCCGGCTCCCGGAGACGGCGATCCGGTCGGAGAGGCGCCCGGCGCCACCCGTGCTCCCACCCCGTCGGCGGCGCGCCTCACTCCCTGCAGCTCATCCCCGTCATTCTCCGGGGCTCTCCGCAAGGTTCGACCCGGGTTCGATCGCGGCCCGGTTACGGCTTCCCCCAGTGCTCCTCGACGCGTTCCGGGCGGTCCTGCAACGCCGCGGTGACATCGCCGTCACGAGGCCGGTGAGCGGCGAGGACGGGCCGCGTCCGCGCGCCACCCTCGAGGTGGGAACGGCTTCGCGGAGGACGCGGGATGGACTTCACGGCACACCTCGGCAACACCCTGTACAACCGGGCGCTGGCGCTGGTGGTGGCCTGGGCGGGCCTGGCCGTCGTGGGCCTGTCCGGGATCGCCTCCGCCCACGTCGGCTGAGGCTCGCCGTACGGTCCCACCAGCGCACCACCCGTGCGCGGGACAGTCGCACGAGGCCCTCGACGGCGCTCCTCCGCCTCGCCCCAAGCGGGAGTCGCGGCGTTTGTGTGCCGCCACCGTAGCCCGGAGCGCTCCTCCCTGACAAGACTGTGAGCACTGGCTGGAGCATCGTGTGCATCCGTGCGCGCGGGCCGGTGGACGAGGGAGGCGGCATGGCGGTCCAGACCGAACGCGCGCTGTGGCAGCAGAAGATCGACGTCGACCGCGTCAAGCGTGAGGGCCTCGACGTCGACCTCGACCGGCTGGAGCGCGAGGGCTACGCGAGCCTGACCTCGGAGGAGTTCTACCGCCTCAAGACCTGGGGGGTGTGCAGCCAGCGCACCCCGGGGCTGCACATGGTCCGCGTCCGTGTCCCCGGAGGTCGCATCGAGGCCGGCCGGCTCCGCGCCGTCGCCGCGCTCTCCGAGCGGCTCGCCGACGGCGAGGCGCACATCACCACCCGCCAGAACCTCGAGCTGCACTCGGTGCCGAGCCGGAAGGTGCGGCAGGTGCTCGAGGGGGTGGTGGCGCTGGGCCTGACCACCCGCTCCGCGTGCGGCCACACGGTGCGCAACATCGTCGGCTGCTCGCGCTCCGGGATCTGCGCCGCAGAGCCCTTCGAGACCCGGCCCACCGTGGTCGCCATCCACGACTTCTTCTTCAGGAACGCGGCGCGCTACAACTCCAGCCTGCCGCGGCGTCTCAACGTCTACGTCGCCGGCTGTGACGGGTGCATGTGCCACGCCCAGGTCAACGACCTGGGCTTCGTCGCCACCACCCGCGAGGGCGCTCCCGGCTTCCAGCTCTGGCTGGGCGGCTCGCTGGCCTCGAGCCCCCGCCTCGCCCACCTGCTCTTCGACTTCGTCCCCGCCGACGAGGTGCTGGCGGTCACCGAGGCGGTGGCCGACACCTACTGCGCCAACGGGTTCCGGGACCGTCCCGCCAAGGCGCGGCTCAAGTTCCTCATCGAGGAGTGGGGCGGGGAGCGGTTCACCGCGGCCGTGCTCGAGCGGCTGCGCGAGCTGCGTCCCGAGACCGGGGTGAGCGCCGGCACCACCGCCGAGGTGATGGGCGGCGACCGGCGTCCGCTGGGCGCCCACGCCGGGGTGGCGCCGCAGCGCCAGGAAGGGCTGTTCATGGTCGAGGCTCACGTGCCTCTCGGCGACCTGACCGGCTGGCAGGTCGAGACCCTGGCGGGGCTCGCCACCGAGTTCGGAGACGGCGCCCTGTACCTCACCAAGGAGCAGAACGTCGAGCTCCACGACGTCGACGCCGGTGACCTCGACCGGGTGTGCGACGCGCTCGCCGCCGTGGGCCTCCCCGCGAGGGGGGCGGGCAGCCTGGTCGACGTCCAGGTCTGCGCCGGCAGCGAATGGTGCGTCTGGGGGGTGGGCGACTCGCGTGGCCTGGCGCGCACCATGGAGCGCGAGCTGGCTCCCCTGGTCGAGTCCGAGGCCGGCGCCGAGCCGCTGCGGGTCCACATCTCCGGCTGCTCGCACGGCTGTGCCCAGCACGCCGCCGCCGACGTCGGGCTCAGCGCCGTCGCCATGCGCGACGCCGACAGGAACCTGATCGACGGCTACGAGATGTTCGTCGGCGGCCGTCTCGGCCACGACCCGGTGACCGCGCGCCGCGTCGGCCGGGTGCTCGGAGAGCGGGCGGGGGTGGCGACCACCGGCATCATCGCCCGGTACCTCCGCGAACGCCTGCCCGGCGAGGCGATGCCCGACTTCGTCGAGCGCGTCGGCAAGGAGAGCCTCCAGCCCTCCGGCACCGCCGAGGAGGAGGGCGCGGCCGGCTAGCGCGGTACCGCGTCGCCGCCCTCGACGCCGGAGCGAGCGTCAGGCGCCGCGTGTCGTGGCGTTAGGATGGGCCGCCAACCGTCGGCTGCTGCGGGGAGAGACCGGTCCGTGACGTCCGTCCTGCACATCGACGTGCCCCTGAGCGACGAGGACCTCGCCCGCCTGGAGCACGTTCTCGACCGGAGGGGGGATCCGAGGAGGAGCGCCGAGCTCATCGCTCGGGCCGGTGCGATCGAAGCCCTCGCCCTGGCCACGGGCCGTGCGGCGTTCTCCTCCGTGACCGACCTGAGGGCCTTCCGCGTCCTCTGCCTCATCGAGGCGGGCATGGAGCTCTCCGAGGTCGAGTCCCTCGGAGCGGCGATCTTCAAGCTCACCCCGAGCGCCGCTCGGCGGCTGGTCAACAGCGCGGTGGCGCGCTACCGCGTCGAGCTGGACACCAGCCTGGTCGAGCACATCGGCGCCGCGCTCGAGGCGGCGCAGTGGGACAGGGAGGACGAGCGCTGGCTGGTGATGCTCGACTCGCCGACCGTCCGCGCGCGTGTGTTCGACTACCTGGGCCGCAACGACCTGCCGGATGCGACCCGGGTTCCGCGGGGCCCGCTGTGGAGGTTCCCGGACGAGACCTTCCAGGCGGTGCGCGCCCACTTCGGCCTGGCGCCGAGGGCTCGGTGACGGCCGCGGACGCGGCACCCGACCTGGACAGGCAGATCGCCGACGTCTTCGCCCTCCTCGGGGTGCTGCTGGTCTTCGTCATCGCCTACCTGTCGGCGATGTTCCCCCTCGTCGAGGACGCCGTCCGGCAGCCGCGCCCCACCGTGGAGGCGGACCGCCTGCGCCTGGGCCGGCGGCTGCGCGCCTACCGCAACCTCATCGGCGGACTCGCCCTGTCCATCGTCCTGATCGCCGTCCTGCTCCTTCCACTCAGCGGCCAGGCGGTCTCCGGCTGGGCCTGGCCGTGGCAGCGCGGCTATCGCACGACCAGAGCGGGCCTGATCGTGGTCGACCTCTTCCTGCTGCTGCTGTTCGCGGTCAGCGGCTGGCTGGTGACGCGCCTGCACCGCCGGGGAGGCGAGCTCACGTCGGGGTGACGGCCGGTCGCCACGGCGGGCGCGCCGCATCACCGGCGCGCTCCGGTCAGACTCCAGGCATGGTCCCCGCCGCCCTCGCCGTGGCCGGGGCGGTCGCGGCCGCCCGG
>JAQBPI010000106.1 GCA_028287605.1 Chloroflexota bacterium | reverse complement strand
CACGCGTCGACCTGTCCTCGCTCGACGAGGCGGTGGCCGAGGAGATGGATCCGCTGGGCGAGCGGCGGGGTGTTCAGCTGCTGAGAACCGTGAGCTCGGGGACGGTCGTCCTCGGCGACCCCCAGAGCCTGCGCCGGGCGCTCACCAACCTGGTGGATAACGGCATCCGCTACAACCACCGCGGCGGCCACGTGGTCATCGAGGACGCCGGGGTGTCGCCGGAGTGGGTCCAGGTGGCGGTGCGCGACAGCGGTATCGGCATCCCCGCCGACGAGCAGGCGAAGGTCTTCGACCGCTTCTACCGGGTCGACCGCAGCCGCTCCCGCGCCGAGGGCGGCAGCGGGCTGGGGCTCAGCATCGTCACCAAGATCGCCGCCGAGCACGGCGGCCGGATCGACCTGCAGTCCGAGCCTGGGGTGGGGTCCCGCTTCGTGCTCACCCTGCCCGCCGACCCGGAACGGAACGGCCGGGCCTCCTCGGGGCCCGCCGCCACGGGGGCCGCGCCCGGCGCCTGACCCCGGCGGGGTCGCGCCACGGCACCGCGCGATATCGCGCCATAATCGCGCAATGCCCTACCGACCCAGCTTTACGATGACCGCTTCCACATGGAAGGCGGTCCGGTCGGCTGACCGTGCACAGGGCTTCCTCGAGGCCCTCTCCCTCTCGCCGCGGTGGATCGCGGAACTCGAGAGGTCGGCGCTTGCGGAGGAGGCGTATCACACGACCGTCATCGAGGGTTCCCGGGTGACCCTGGAGCAGGCCAGGCGCATCGCGACCGGCGACCCCACGGACGATGTCGACCCCGACAGCAGGCGCGAGGTGGTGAACGTCATCGAGGCCGCGACGCTCCTCCGGGAGCATCTCGAGGCCGGACTGCCCTTCACCCAGGCGGTCATCCGGGAAGCACACCGGCGGTTGGTCGAGGGCGTCCGCGGAGGCGCGGCAGCACCGGGCGCATACCGGCGGATGCAGAACGCCGTGGTGGACCATGCGACCGGCGAGGTGGTGTACACGCCCCCGCCCGCGTATGCGGTGCCAGGGCGGATGGCCGACCTCGTGGACTGGCTGGAGAGCCTGGGGCGCGACCAGCACCCGGTCGTCACCGCTGCGCTGGCGCACTACGAGCTTGCGGCCATCCATCCGTTCCTCGATGGCAACGGACGCACCGCCCGCCTGATCTCGACCGCCTGCCTGGTGCGGGGAGGATACGGCTTCACCCGTCTGATCAGCGTGAGCGCGCACCATGATCGCGACCGCTCCGCGTATTACGGGGCGCTCCGCTCGGCGGACCGGGCGGGCGACCTCACCGCATGGGTGGAATACGTAGCGACCGGGATCGCCGACCTGGCATCGGAGCTGACCTCCCACGGCATCGACGCCCTGTGGCTCGACGGGCTGGTACTCGACCACGGCCTGAGCGACCGGCAGCGGATCGCCATCGCGACAGTGCGCGGCAAGGGCGGCCTCACCATCCGCGACTACCAGGCGCTGTTCCCGGAGACGCCCCGCCGAACGCTCCAGCACGAGCTCTCCCAACTGGTCCGTGCCGGGCTGGTCGTCGCCGAGGGCGCCGGTCCGTCCGCTCGATACCGTGCGGGCCCGGAGCTCCGAGCTCACACTGCTTCGTAGTGTGGTAACTTTGTAATCATGAAATTCCAGAAGCACTCCGACCCCCCTCCCCTGGACGCCTCCGAGGCCGCCGCCTGGTTCGCCGGGCGGCTCCCCACCGACTGGTTCACCGCCGCCCCCGAGGTGAGCGCCGACGCCGAGGAGATCCTCGTGGTCGGCACCCTGGCCGACGTCGACCTGCCGGAGACCGCGACCGACGCCGAGCGCGCCACCGCCCGGGCGGCCCGCATCGGCGGCTTCCGCCAGGACACCCGTGACCGCCGCGTGCGCATCGCCCTCGAGGCCGAGCACCGCTTCGGGCGCAAGGTCTCCTGGGGCGCCGTCTGCGGCGACCGCCGCGAGCTCTTCACCACCCTCAGCGTCCCCTTCATGACCCGCCTGCGCATGCCCGAGCGCGAGGTGCTCGACACCCTGGTCGAGGCGGGGGTGGCGCGCAGCCGCAGCGAGGCGCTCGCCTGGTGCGTCCGCCTCGTCGGCCGCAACCAGGCGGAGTGGATCGAGAACCTCCGCACCGCGCTCGGCGCCGTGGGCAGGGCCCGCGCCGAGGGGCCGGAGGCGTAGCGACGGTCATGGTGCTCGCCCTCGATCCGCGGGACGATCCCGCCGGCGCCGCCGCGCTCGACGCCTACTCGCTGGTGGTCACCACCGTCGCGGAGCGGATGCTCCGCTCGGTGGCCGGCCTCCGCGTCGGCCGGCGCGTCCCCGGCGGCGGCATCCGCCCGGCCGGGGGCGGGTCGGCGGTGGTGCTGACCCCCGACGGCCACCTGCTCACCTCGGCCCACGTCGTCGAGGGGGCGCGTGGGGGCGTCGCCGCCTTCCTCGACGGCCGTGAGCTCGAGTTCACGGTGGTGGGCAGCGACCGGCTCTCCGACCTCGCCGTCGTGCGGGTCACCGCCCACGACCTGGTCCCGGCCACCCTGGGCGACGCCGACCGGCTCCGCGTCGGCCAGCTGGTGGTCGCGGTGGGCACCCCGCTCGGCTATGGCGGATCGGTGACCGCGGGGGTGGTGAGCGCGCTCGGCCGCTCGATGGTCACCCGTTCGGGCACGGTGAGCCGCGTGGTCGAGAACGTCATCCAGACCGACGCCGCCCTCAACCCCGGCAACTCCGGCGGCGCCCTCGCCGACAGCGGCGGCCGGGTGGTCGGGGTCAACACCGCGGTGGCCGGCGTCGGCCTCGGCCTGGCGGTGCCGGTCAACGACACCACCCAGCGCATCCTCGGCCAGCTGCTCGCCGAGGGGCGGGTGCGCCGTGCCTACCTCGGCGTCGCCGGGGCCACCCGTCCGCTGCCTCCCCGCACCGCCCGGGAGCTGGGGCGCGCCACCGCCATCGGCGTCGCCGAGGTGGTCGACGGCAGCCCCGCGGCACGCGCCGGGCTGCGCCCCGGCGACCTCCTGCTCGAGGTGGACGGCACCCCGGTGCGCGACGCCGGCGACCTGCAGCGGCTCATGGTCGCGGGGGCGATCGGCCGGCCGCTCGAGCTGCGGGTTCTCCAGGGTGGCCGGATGGTCGAGGTCAGCGCGGTGCCGGGAGAGCTGCGCGAACGCTGAGGCTCGCTGCTGCGCCGCACCTCAGCCCGGGGTGAGGCGCAGCAGCAGCTCGGCGGCACGGCCGTCCACGGAACGCAGGCCCAGTCTGCGGGCGAGTGTCGTGGCGGCCCGGGCGAGGTCGAGGTGGTGGCCGCGCCAGCCCACCTCCGTCGCCTGCCGGGCGAGCCGCTCGCCGCCGTCGAGGTCGCCGGCGAGGAGGAGGCGCATCGCCCGGCGGCTCAGGGCGTACCAGCGGTGGTGGGGAACGCGCAGCGGCGCCTCGGTGCGCTCGTAGGCGCTCAGCGCAGCCTCGCTCGGCGGCTCCGCCAGGACCCCAGACGGCCCACGAAGGCGGCCCCGGCGTGCCCGGCCGCCAGTGGCGGTGGCGGGAGGTGGGTGGACGGCTGCTCCCGCGGCCGCGGCGGGCTGCCGCTCGCCGTGTCGGTGTCGGGGGCGGGCACGATGCCGAGCTCGTCGGCCAGCAGCCGGCTCAGCCGCTGCTCGGCCCGCATGGCGCGCACCCGGTCGCCGGTCCTCGCCAGCACCTCGACGAGCTTCTCGTGTCCCAGCTCACGGTGCGGTTCGACGGCGACCGCCTGCTCGGCGAGGGCGACCGCCCGTGCGGGATCGCCCATCGCCATCGCCGCCTCCACCCCCACGTCGAGGGCACGGACGACCAGGCGGCGGCGGGCGTCGCGGACGTCCACCACCCAGGCGCTGTCGTCGCCGGCGAGGAACGGCTGGCGGCCCAGCGCGGCGGCACGCTGCGCGTGCGGTGCGGCGGCGGGCGCGTCGCCCTCGCGCAGGCGCGCCTCCGCCGCCTCCGCCTCGTCCTCGGCCTCCTCGCTGTCGACCACCGTGTCCGGGGGCGGCCGCAGCTGGTAGCAGCCGAGGACGGTGGTCAGCACCGGTGCTCCCGTGGGCAGGCCGCCGAGCACGGCGCGCAGGCGGCTGACGATGACGCTGACCTTGCGCTCCCATCCCGTGGGCGGTGTGCCCGACCAGAGCACGCCGGCGAGCTCGTCGCGGGTCACCGGGCGGCCGCGATTGACGACGAGATAGGAGAACACCAGGCGTGCCTGCCGGCCCGGGAAGGTCCGTCCCTCGACGACGGCACCGTCCACCTCGAGCCGGAGCTCACCGCAGAGGTGGATCCGCCGGCTCATGCCGGGCGCCTGGACAGGTGCGAGCTCCACGTCCGCCGTATCAGTGCCTCCTCCCGTCGCGGATGGTGACAGATCTGTTGGTGATCGGCAAGGCGGGTGATCGAGCGGTGGACGGCACTCCCCGCGGGTGGGAGACCACCGGAGCGACCGATGCCGACTCCGGCACAGACGCGCCGTCCCGCCGTGGGCCCGCACCCCGCGCTACCCGGCGACGGCCACTCCCTGGTGCTCGCAGACGAAGCGCAGCCGCTCCAGCAGCCCCTCGACCACCCGCGGCCAGGCGAACTCGGCGGCGTCGCGGCGGGCGGCGCGGCGCAGCCGCTCGCCCAGCTCCGGACGCTCCACCAGGCCGCGCAGCGCCCCCGCCACCTCGGCGCCGTCGTCGGTCTCCACCACCACCGCGTTGGCGTAGGGGCGGGCGTACTCCTCACCGGTCGCACCCACCACCGCGACCCCGCCGGCCGCCATCGCCTCCAGGCCCACCAGCCCGAAGGGCTCGTGACCGGAGTTGGCGAGGACCGCGGTGGCGCCCGCGTAGATCGCCGGGATGGCGGTGTCGGGCAGGAAGCTGCGGAGATGCACCAGGGGAGCGCCGGCGCTGTCGGCGAGCGCGGTGGCGACCGCCGCGGCGCCGTCGATGGGCTCGAACCAGTCGGCCACGGCCAGACCGAGGCGGCGGGCGTGGTCGATCACGTCGCCCCCGAAGGGCTCGATGCCGCCGCGCATCAGCAGCCGGGCGGGGATCCCGCGGGCCCGCAGCGCGGCGACCGCGCTGATCGCCTGGTGCCAGCGCTTGTCGGGGCTGAAGCGGCCGATCTTGAAGCCGAGGCACGGGGTGCCGGCGGCGCTCGCGATCAGCGCCGCCGCCCTGGGGTCGACGGGCTCGAGCGCCGTCTGGGGGATGCCGTTGGGGATCACCAGGGGGTTCACCCCCCACGGCAGCATCAGCCCGCGCATGTAGCGGCTGACGGTGGTGACCGCGGTGACGTAGCCGAGCCGGCCCCAGTCGACACGGTCGAAGCCGAAGGTGTTGTTGGCGTTCCAGAGCACCGCGCAGCGGTTGCGCAGGCCCAGGGCGTGGAGCAGGTCGCTGGCGGCGAGCGCGGTGCCCGCCGTCTGCCACTCCTCGGCGAGCAGCGCCACGGTGTGGCCGCGACGGCTCGCCGGACCCACCACCTCGTGGGCGAGCCAGCCGGGGAGGTGGGCCTCGAGATCGGCGATGATCTCCTCCTCGCCCTGGTAGACGCCGAGCGGGTGACGGGCGCTGACGGGCTGTGCCCAGCGCACCAGGCGAACCCCCTGGTCGACCTCCTCGGAGGGCAGCGCGGGGTCGCCGGCGAAGACCAGCGTGGTGCGGACGCCGGCGGCGGCGAGCGCCCGGCAGAGCTCGCGGGCACGCACCCCCAGCCCGCCCGCCTGGCTGTACCGATCGGGGCCCTCGAGCGAGAGCATCACCACCTCGAGCCGCTCGGGAGGGAGCATCGCCGCTAGTCTCCCGGCCGCCGCGGGCGCACCCTCGCGACCCCGACCGCGAGGGCGACCACGTCGCCGGCCGCTCCGGAGCGGCCGGCGAGCTCGTGGAGCGCGCTGCTGGCGCTGGCCTGGAGCATGGGCCGCAGAGAGTACGGGACGGGACCACCCCGCGGGCGCCCGGCCTCCTCCCCCGCCCGGAGCCGGTGCCGGTGTCGCACCCCGGAGTAGGCTGTGCGCCGCTTCGGACCCACCGGGAGGTCAGACATGCCCCGCCTCGGGATCGGGACCCTGATGGCGACCCTCGCCCTGGGCGCGGTCGCCGCCTGCGGGGGGTCGTCCGGCTCCTCGACGGGCACCCGGACCACCACCGGCTCGACGACCGCTGCCGGGGTGGGCAGCGCCGTCGTGCCGCTGCGGCACGTTCCGACCGGGGAGGCGACGCTGGCCTACGGCGCCGCGACGAGGACGCTCACGGTCGAGCTCCGCCTCACCGGCCTCGCCCCCAACAGCGTCCATCCCGCCCACATCCACTCCGGCCTCTGCGCGCGTCAGGGCCCGGTCGCGTACCCGCTGAACGACGTCCAGGCCGACGGCCACGGCGTCGCCGACACGGTCACCGCGATCACCGCGATCAAGGAGGGCGGCATCCCCGACGCGGCCTGGTACGTCAACGTCCACAACGGGCCCACCCTGACCCCGGAGGCGCAGTTCGAGCCGATCGTCTGCGGCGACGTCGCCAACCCCGCCAGGGGCGCCCACATCGCGGTGCCGCTGCGGCTGGGGCCACCGCCGGCGAGCCCGCCGAGCAGCCCCGACCAGAGCGCCTCGGGGACGGCGCAGCTCGCCATCCGGGGTGGCGCGCTCACGGTGGTGCTCGACGTCACCGGGCTCAGGCCCTCGAGCTCGCACGCGGTCCACATCCACCTCGGCAGCTGCGCCAGCCAGGGCGCGGTGATCCACGCGCTTCCCAGCCTGACCGCCGACGCCGGCGGCCACGCCACCCTGACCGCGACGGTGGGCAACGTGAGCTCGATCCCCACCGGGACCTGGTACATCAACGTCCACCGCACCACCGCGGTGACCGCGGGTCAGACCGACTTCGACCCCATCCTCTGCGGTGACGTCGGAGGCGCCTCCGGCTACTGACGCCGCGAGCCCGGCGGGACCGGCTCGGACGGCGGCGTGGAGCCGCTCGCGCAGCAGGCGCGCCGGGCGGTGTCCGCGGGGAGCGGGTCGAGGCGGTGGAGCACCGGCCCGCGGTCGAGGCGGAAGCGCACCGCCGCCTTGCCCAGGGTGGGGCAGCAGTCGGGGTCGTCGGTGGCGTACAGCTGGTAGGCGAGCGCGGCGGTCGCCGGGCCCTGACCGACCACCAGCACCGAGGCGCTGGGCAGGGGCGCGTCCTCGCCGAGCAGGGCCCCGTCGCCGCCGAAGAAGAACGCCCGCTCGTGGTGGGGCACGGCGCTGCCGTCGCCGGCCACGCCCACGAGGACGTGGAGGGCCAGCTCGGGATGGAAGGTGCCGGGGTCGGCGACCTGGTAGCCCATCGCCGCCACCTGGCGTTCGGCGGCGAGCAGGGCGGGAGGCGGGCCGGGGATCCGGGTCGGGACGGCCGACGGCCGGAGGCTGGCGGTGGGCTCGCTGCGCTGCAGCCCGGTCACGCCGTTGGTGATCTCGATGTTGACCCCGCCGACCCCGCTGGCGACCCGGTGGAGGGCGGTGATCCCCGCGGTGCCGGCGACGCCGATGAGCAGGGCGCCGACGACGAGGGCGATGCCCAGGCCGGCGAGGTTCCGCGACAGGACACGAGCGGCCACCATCGTCACCAGGAGCCCCCCCACCGCCAGGACCGCCACGAGCAGCAGCTCGGTCATCGGGTGACCCTTCTCGCTGGGCTCCTTCCCCGGCGCCGCCACGGTGACAGCCGCCCGTCAGGGGAGCGGTAAGTGAACCACTCCGGACGGTCGACGGCAACGGCGGGGTCTGGTACGGTGAATCCGAGACTGCCTCCCCGTGGGGGACGGCGAGCTCCAGCCGGGTGGCCCCCCGGCTTCACCCTCGACAGCGAGGTGTACTGCTGCCGAGGCTGCGCGGACCAGACCGGCTGCACCTGCTGGCGGTAGGGGAGGACTGCCGGCGACTGCCGGCGAGCGCGCACGGGACAGCCCGGGGCGGGCACAATCGGCTGCCCCCCCCCTCCCTCCCAGGAGCACCCCGTGACCCAGCCCCGCCTGCTCACCGGCGACCGTCCCACCGGCAAGCTCCACCTGGGCCACTACGTCGGCTCGCTCGAGAACCGGGTACGGCTGCAGCACCAGTACGAGTGCTTCTTCATCATCGCCGACCTCCACATGCTGACCACGAAGAACAGCAGGGAGGACATCCTCGAGTCCGCCGAGAACGCACGGCACCTGGTGCTCGACTCGCTGGCGGCGGGGATCGAGCCGGAGCGCGCCACCTTCTACCTGCAGTCGGCGATCCCCGAGCTCTCCGAGATCAACACGCTCTTCCAGAACCTCGTCACCGTGCCGCGGCTGGAGCGCATCCCCAGCCTGAAGGAGATGGCCCGCGCCGCGGGCAAGGAGGAGATGCCCTACGGGCTGCTCGGCTACCCGGTGCTGCAGGCGGCGGACATCCTCTGCGTGCGCGCCCACATCGTGCCCGTGGGCAAGGACAACGCCAGCCACGTCGAGGTGACCCGCGAGATCGCCCGCCGCTTCAACGGCCTCTACGGCGAGGTCTTCCCCATCCCCGAGCTGATGATCGGCGACGTGCCCACCCTGGTCGGCACCGACGGCCGGGCGAAGATGAGCAAGTCGGTCGGCAACACCATCCTCCTCAGCGACGACGAGGCCACGGTGCGGCGCAAGGTGTTCTCCATGTACACCGACCCGGCGCGCATCCGCGCCGACATCCCCGGCACCGTCGAGGGCAATCCGGTCTTCGTCTACCACGACACCTTCAACCCCGACCGCGCCGAGGTGGACGACCTCAAGCGGCGCTACCGGGAGGGGACGGTCGCCGACGTCGAGGTGAAGGAGCGGCTGACCGAGGCGATCAACGCCTTTCTCGCGCCGATGCGCGAGCGCCGCGCCGCCTACGAGGCCGACCGCGGCTACGTCGAGACGCTGATCGTCGAGGGCACCGCGCGCACCCGTGACGAGGTGGTGCTGACGGTCCGCGAGATGCGCTCGGCGATGGGGCTGACCAGCACCTGGAACCGCATCCGGCGACGCGCCGAGGACCGCGCGAAGAAGATCGGCGCGGCCGGGTAGGCTGCGGCGGCGGGACGCCCTCCGAGCCGCCCCTGGAGTTCATCCAGGCTTCACCCGTAGGAAGTAGGGGGGGCCGGGCGTTGAAGGGAGGATCTCGACCTCATCGGACCAGGAAGGGCCCTGATGACGACACCCGTCCCCGCTCCTCCGAGCGCCCTCGCGGCGTGTGGCCGCGCTGTCGCCCTCGCGGTGGCGGCGGCGGTGCTCGCCGGATGCGGTGGCGCCGGCGTTGCGGTCCACAGCCCGACCCCGTCCTCGGCGCAGGCGCCTCCGGCCCCGCCGCTGCTGGCGCGCCCGCTCGTCCCCGCGGGCCTGGGCCTGCACGCCGGGCCCACCCCGGTGCCGCTCGACCTGACCCTCCCCTCGCTGCAGGTGAGCGGCGCCATGCTCGGCGTCGGCCTCACCGCCGGCGACGCGATGGACGCGCCCCAGGGTCCACTCGGCGACCCGGTGTGGCAGCAGGCGTTCTGGTACCGCGGTGGCAGCATCCCCGGTGACGTGGGCACCGCGACCGTCGCCGGCCACGTCGACGACGTGCGCGGCCGTCCGGCGCTGTTCGCGCACCTGGGTGATCTGCACCCCGGCGACCCGGTCGTGGTCCACGACACCCGCAGCGGCACCGACGTGCGCTTCGCCGTCGACCAGGTCGCCACCTACTCGGTTCAACAGGCTTCGCAACCGGC
>JAQBPI010000066.1 GCA_028287605.1 Chloroflexota bacterium | reverse complement strand
GGCCCAGCGGGCGGCGGCGGCCGCGCCGGCGCCGGTGGCGGAGCCGGTGGCCGCGGGGGCAACGACATGAGCGCGATGGCGGTCGGCCCGGTCGGCGGCGTCGGCGAGAGCATCAAGCGCAAGGAGGACGCCAAGTTCCTCCAGGGGCGCGGCCAGTACGTCGACGACCTGGTGCTGCCGGGGATGCTGCACATGGCGATCCTGCGCAGCCCCTATGCACACGCGCGGATCCGGAGCGTCGACACCGCCGCGGCCTCGGCGGTGCCGGGGGTGGTGGCGGTGGTCACCGGCGAGCTGATGGCCCAGCACAACCTGGCCTGGATGCCGACCCTGAGCGGCGACACCGAGGCGGTGCTGGCCACCGACAAGGTGCGCTTCCAGGGGCAGGAGGTGGCCGCGGTCATCGCCGAGAGCCGCTACATCGCCGAGGACGCGGTCCAGCTCATCGAGGTCGACTACGAGCCGCTGCCGGCGGTGACCAGCCCGCAGCAGGCGCGCGAGCCGGGGGCGCCGCTGATCCGCGACGAGAAGGAGGGGCAGACCGACAACCAGTGCTACCACTGGGAGTCGGGGGACAGGGCGGCGACCGACGCGGCCTTCGCCCGGGCGGCCAAGGTGGTGGAGCTGTCCACCCACTATCCCCGCTGCCACCCGGCGCCGCTGGAGACCTGCGGGATCGTCGCCGACGTCGACTCGGTGACCGGGCAGGCGACGCTGCACATCACCAGCCAGGCGCCGCACGCCCACCGCACCCTCTTCGCGCTGGTGGCGGGGCTGCCCGAGCAGAAGATCCGGATCATCACCCGCGACATCGGCGGCGGCTTCGGCAACAAGGTGCCGATCTACCCCGGCTACGTGGTGGCGACGGCGGCGTCGCTGCTGATCGGCCGGCCGGTGAAGTGGGTGGAGGACCGCTACGAGAACCTGATCTCCACCGGCTTCGCCCGCGACTACCACATGACCGGGCAGATGGCGCTCGACGCCGGCGGCAGGATGATCGGGCTGCGGGTCAGCCTGCTCAGCGACAACGGGGCCTTCTTCGCCGACGCCCAGCCGACCAAGTTCCGGGCCGGGCTCTTCCACATCGTGACCGGCTCGTACGACATCCCCACCGCGCACATCACCGCCGACGGCTACTACACCAACAAGGCGCCGGGCGGGGTGGCGTACCGCTGCTCGTTCCGGGTGACCGAGGCCTCGTACATGATCGAGCGCCTGGTGGAGAGCGCGGCGATCGAGCTGGGGCAGGACCCCGCCCAGCTGCGGCTGAACAACTTCATCCCCCCCGAGGCGTTCCCGTACACGTCGGCGACCGGCTTCGTCTACGACAGCGGCGACTACCCCACGGCGATGAGGCTCGCCCTGGAGATGCTCGGCTACGAGGAGCTGCGCACCGAGCAGGCGGAGAAGCGGGCACGGGGCGAGCTGATGGGCATCGGCGTGGCCAGCTTCACCGAGGTGGTGGGCGCGGGCAAGGGCGCCGAGTACGACATCGCCGGGCTGCGGATGTTCGACAGCGCGGAGCTGCGCGTGCACCCCACCGGCAAGGCGGTGCTCAAGCTCGGGGTGCAGACCCAGGGCCAGGGGCACATGACCACCTTCGCGCAGATCGTCTGCGAGGAGCTGGGCATCCCCGCCGCCGACGTCGAGGTGCAGGAGGGCGACACCGACCACACCCCGTACGGGCTGGGCACCTACGCCTCGCGGTCGACGCCGGTGGGCGGCGCGGCCACCGCGATGGTGTCGCGCAAGCTGCGGGCCAAGGCGCGGTCGCTGGCGGCGCACCTGCTGGAGGCGGCCGAGGAGGACATCGAGTTCGACCACGGGCGCTTCTTCGTGAAGGGCTCGCCGGACCGTGCCAAGACCATCCAGGACTGCGCCTTCGCCGCCTACACCAACCTCCCCGAGGGGATGGAGGCGGGGCTGGAGGGCGTCGTCTACTACGACCCGCCGAACATGACCTACCCCTACGGCACCTACCTGGTGGTGGTCGACATTGACAGCGGCACCGGCGAGGTGAAGGTGCGGCGGATGGTGGCGGTGGACGACTGCGGGGTGCGGATCAACCCGATGATCGTCGAGGGGCAGATCCACGGCGGCCTCACCGAGGGCTTCGGCATCGCCTTCATGGAGCTGATCACCTTCGACGAGGACGGCAACTGCATCGGCTCCAACTTCATGGACTACCTGCTGCCCACCGCGTGGGAGACGCCGAGGTTCGAGCTCGGGGAGACGGTGACGCCGTCGCCGCACCATCCCATCGGCGCCAAGGGCGTCGGCGAGTCGGCCACCGTCGGCTCCCCCGCCGCCTACGTCAACGCGGTCATCGACGGCCTCGCCCACCTCGGCGTGCGCAACATCGACATGCCCGTCACCTCCGACAAGGTGTGGAAGGCACTCCGGGCCGCCGGCGTGACCGAGTGACGGGGAGCGGTTTGCACCATGGTCGACGTCCTCGATCTCGCCCACCGGATGCGGCGCCAGGGTGAGCCCCTGGTGCTCGCCACCGTGGTCCGGCGACGCGCGCCCAGCTCGGGCAAGCCCGGCTGCAGCGCGGTGATCGACAGCCACGGTGTCCTGCACGGCTGGGTCGGCGGCGCCTGCGCCGGCCCGGCGGTGGTGCGTGAGGCGCTCCGTGCCCTCCGGGAGGGCACGCCGCGCCTCGTCCTCCTGGGCACCGCGCCCGGTGCCCGGGAGGAGGCGGGGGAGGGGCTGGTGTCGCTGCCCATGACCTGCCAGAGCGAGGGCGCGCTGGAGGTCTTTCTCGAGCCCATCCTGCCCCGACCGCTGCTCGCCGTGGTGGGGCGCTCTCCGGCGGTCGAGGCGCTGGCCGGCATGGCCGGAGCGCTGGGCTGGAACACGGTGACCGTCGACCCCGAGCCCGAGGAGGGCCGGCCCGCCCGCGATCTCGCCGGCGCCGGGGTCTCGGAGGGCTCCTACATCGTGGTGGCCACCCAGGGCCACGACGACGAGGACTGGCTGGAATGGGCGCTCTCGACCGGCGCCGCCTACGTCGGCCTGGTGGCCTCGCGCCGCCGCGCCGAGAGCGTGCTCGGTGCGCTGCGCGAGCGTGGCGTGTCGGAGGCGTCGCTGGCCCGGGTGCACGCCCCCGCCGGGCTCGACCTGGGCCGCATCGCCAATGCCGAGATCGCGGTCGCCATCCTCGCCGAGCTGGTGCGGCTGCGCGCGGCGACCGCCCCGGCGGCGGAGATCCCGCCCCCGGCGGCGGCGGCCGAGGCCGTCGACCCGGTCTGCGGCATGACCGTCGACATGACGACGGGGCGGCATCGCACGGCTCACCGGGGCGTCGACTACTGGTTCTGCGCCGCCGGCTGTCGCACCCGCTTCCTCGCCGACCCCGGTCGCTACATCGACGCGCCCCTCGCGCTTTCCAAGGAGACCCGATGAGGATCACCAGCTCCTTCACCGTCGACGCCGCCCCCGACCAGGTCTTCGCCTACCTGCTGGACGTGAACCAGGTGGTCGGCTGCGTGCCCGGCGCGGAGCTGGCCGAGGTGGTCGACTCCCAGACCTTCCGCGGCCGGCTGAAGATCAAGGTGGGCGCGGTCCAGGTCGCCTACCAGGGCACGGCGAGCATCAGGGAGGTGGTCGAGGAGGACACCTCGGCGACCGTGACCATCGAGGGCGAGGGCCGCGAGATCGGTGGCCAGGGCTCGGTGCGCGCCGGGCTGGTGCTCACCGTGGCGGCGACCCCCCAGGGCGGCTCGGAGGTGCGGCTGGAGACCGACCTCACCGTGACCGGACGCATCGCCCAGTTCGGTCGCGGAGCCATCGAGGACGTCTCCAGCAGGCTGATCGACCAGATGGGCCGGTGCATCGGCTCCCGTCTCCAGGCGGCTCCCACCGGAGGCCGGGCCGCAGGCTGAGACGGCTCGCCCCTACCGCGCGACCGGCAGGACGCTCAGCTCCGCGGATGACCGGGACCGCCCGAGGATGGTGGAGAGCCGGCCGGGATCGAGGCCGCCGTCGAGCCACTCGCCCTCCTCGTCGGGCTCGAGGAAGAGCGGCATGCGCTCGCTGCTGCGCCCCAGCCTCGGGTCGGCGGCCACGGTGACCACCGCGACACCGCCGG